>NZ_BAAILP010000043.1:0-15686 GCF_054589055.1 Novosphingobium sp. 11B
AGGGCAGAGTTACACCGCCCTGGATTGCTTCGCTGCGCTCGCAATGACGAGGTGGGGAGCGGGTTGAAGGCGGTCCTCAACCACCCCTTTCCAGATACGTCACCGCCCTCGACAGGCTGGCGAACCCCTCCTGCAGATCCGGCAGCGCCCGCGCCGCGCGCGGGGTGAGCGACAGGTCGCCAGGCCCGCGTCGGGGCCGGGCGAACAGCTCTGTCCCCAAATCCCTCTCCAGCCGCGCGACCAGCTGGCCGACGGCGGACGGCGTCACCTGCAGTTCCCGCGCGGCGAGCGCGAAGCTGCGGTTGCGCGCCACCGCCTCGAAGGCGCGCAAGGCGTTGAGGGGATAAGGCCCCGTCACTTTCCGTGCGCTTTCGTCAGGCGCGCGGGGTCACTCTGCGGCGACTGCGAGCGAGGCGGCGGCGTGGCGGTGCTCCGGGACCGGCAGGCCGAGGTGGCCGCGTAGGGTGTCGTGCGCGTATTCGGTGCGGAACAGGCCGCGGCTCTGCAGGATCGGCACGACCCGTTCGCGGAAAAGCGCGAACTCGTCCGGTGCACCGACGACGATGTTGAAGCCGTCCGCCGCGCGGCCGGTGAACCAGCGCTCGATTTCGTTCGCGATCGTCTCGGGCGAACCGACAAAGCCCTTGCCGCCTGGGTTCTGGCCGCGCTGGGCCGCCTGCCGCAAGGTCAGCTTCTCCTCGCGCGCGGTGCGGATGATCCGCTCGGCCGCGCCCTTGTAGCTGTTGAGCGTGACGCCGGTGAGATCGGGGAACGGTGCGTCCAGATCGTACTGGCTGAAGTCGTGGTAGTTGAACGCGCGGCCGAGCTGGACGAGCAGCTTGTCGATATCGAGGTTCTCCGCGCGCTCGCGCTCGATGCGGTGGGCTTCCTCATCCGTCTCGGCGATCAGCGGGAACAGGCCGGGGAGCACCTTGATCGCGTCCGCATCGCGGCCGAGCGCGGCGGCGCGCGCCTTGAGGTCGGCGTAGTACTGCTGGCCCGACGCGAAATCAGGGGAGGCGGCGAACGTGGCTTCGGCGATGTGCGCGCCCAGGTTGCGGCCTTCGTCGCTGTCGCCCGCCTGGAAGATCACCGGCTGGCCCTGCCGCGAGCGGGTGAGGGCCAGCGGCCCGGCCACCGCGAAATGGCGGCCCTTGTGGTCGAGGCGGTGCTGCTTGTCCTTGTGCAGGAACAGGCCCGATTGCTTGTCGCGCGGGAAGGCGTCATCTTCGTAGCTGTCCCATAGGCCCTGCACGACCTCGACGAATTCCTGCGCGCGTTCGTAGCGCACGGCGTGGTCGAAGTGCTCCTCCCGGCCATAGTTGCGTGCGGCGCCTTCGAGTCCGGTGGTCACCACGTTCCAGCCGGCGCGGCCCCGGCTGATGTGGTCGAGCGAACCGAACTGGCGCGCCACGTTATAGGGCTCCCAGTAGCTCGTCGTCAGCGTGCCGACGAGGCCGATGCGCGAGGTGTGCCCGGCGACGGCGGAGAGCAGCGTCAGCGGCTCCAGCCGGTTGAGGAAGTGCGGCGAGGTGTCCGGCGTGATGAACGGGGAATCGACGATGAACACCAGGTCGAACTTGGCGTCCTCGGCGAGTTTCGCGTTGGTGATGTACCAGTCGATGTCGACGCTGGCATCGCCCGGCACGTCGGGATGGCGCCAGTTGTACTGATCGTTGCCTACGCCGGTAAGTATCGCGCCAAGATGAAGCTGCCGTTCGCTCATGAGATTGTACCCGTTCGTCGATGATGATGGGCCGAGCGTAATCGACGTGGACACCCGCGAATAACGAGGGTTTCCCATAGCGATATTCGCGGCGCTAAACGGACGCGATCAGTATGACCAATTCTCAAGCGAGGGCTGCGACTTCCAATTTGTCTGATGGACGGGCCGCCCATACCCATCGCTCATCAGGTCAGGCCTCGGCGGCTATTTGACATCAAAACGCCGATAACAATGCCATGCTGGTGAGACACGCTGAAAAGGCCCTGCACGCTGCGACAGCGTGCGCGCCGGATGCACCCTGACCTCGGGGATATCCTTTTTCGAAAAACGACAGGTCGGGCCGGATTTCGCCGCTCCCGCAGCTTCCGTTCCGGGGGCCGGAGCGGTGCGCCCGACGCATATACAGGGGTGAACAATGCGCAAATCGGCACGCCATAAGGGCCATGCCTTGGGATCGGGCAGCAGCAGGCAGGCTCTGGGCTTCATGCTCGCACTGGCGGTAGGGGGGACGGCGACGCCCGCCTTCGCGGCAGACGAAGCGGAAGGCGCGGACAGCAGCGATGTGGCGGCGGAAATCCTCGTCGAAGGGACGCGCTCGCGCGGCTCGGTGGTAGAGGCCGGGCCGCTCGGCACGCGCACCATTCTGGAGACGCCGTTCTCGGTCTCCGCTGCCGATACCGACCAGATCAACCGCATCGCCGCGACGACGATCGACGCCGCGTTCAATTACGATCCTTCGGTGCGATCCAACAATTCGGGGCTGGCTTCGGGCAATACCTTCAGCATCCGCGGGCAGGCGATCGACCTTACCAACGGCTACAAGTACGACGGGCTGGCCTTTCCCTACTGGTTCCAGGACCACCCGATCGAGGCGGTCGAGCAGATCCAGGTGCTGAAGGGCGCGGGCGGCTTCGTCTACGGCTATGCCTCGCCTTCGGGCGTGGTGAACTTCATCTCGAAGAAGCCGACCGACGAACTGGTCGCCACCGCCGGGTTATCCTTGCGCAGTTCCAGCATCTGGCGCGCGCACGTCGATATCGGCGGGCCGCTGACCGAGACGGGCTCCACTGCCTTCCGCCTCAACGCGGTGGAGGAGCAGGGCACGCTCTACAACGGCGCCTACAACAAGAATACTTTCGCGCAGTTGTGGCTGCAGGGCGAGATCACGCCCGACCTGACGTGGAGCGTCGACGGTTATTACCAGCGCACATGGCAGGCGGGGCAGTCCAATACCGTCAGCTTCACCACCGGGGTCACCTCGCTGGCGACGATGAGCGGGGCGGACTTCAACCTCGCCTCGAAATCGACGCACAAGTTCAACGACATCAATCAGGTGACCGGCCGCCTGAACTACCAGATCGCGCCTGACTGGAAGATTTCCGCCGCGCTGCGCTATTCGGCGCTGGACGAGCGGTTCACCGGCAATACCGCGCAGATCACCAACAATGCGGGCGATTATCGCGTCGGCGTACTGGGGATGAACCGCAAGTTCACGTATCATGTCGGGCAGTTGTCGATCGACGGCACTTTCCATACCGGCGCGATCGAGCATGCCGTGGTCGCCGGGTTCGATTACTTGGACGTCGATTACGACTACGACTACAACCCATACACCGCTACGCGCGTGCCGACGGTGTCGTACGACTTCAACCTGACCGGCAACATCTACGCGAACAACGTGCCCGACTGGGCTTTCGCTTCCTACACCCGCGCCGACGGGCAGGTGGTGACGGGCCGCCAGTTCCAGCGCCCGCCCGACTGGTTCCGCTATCAGGAAATCCGCCAGCGCGGCCTGTTTCTCAGCGATACGCTGAAGCTGGGCAATGCCGAACTGATGCTGGGCGGCCGCTACACCTTCTATACTGAGCGCAATTACGAGCCGGTGTTGGCGGATACGAACTACCGCGAGAACAGCTTCACTCCCGTCGCCGCGCTCAGCTACGACGTAACACATGGCGTCCGGGCTTATGTTTCCTACGTGCAGGCGCTGCAGCGCGGCACGCAGGCCCCTGCCAACGCGCTGAACTATGGCGAGAGCTTCGGCCCGATCAAGAGCACGCAGTACGAGGCGGGCATCAAGGTCGATCGCGGCACCTGGGGCGCGACGCTCGCGGCGTTCCGCACCAAGGTGCCGTCCGAGTTTCTCAATACCGAAAGCTACTGGGTGCGCGACGGCGAGCGGCGGTTCCAGGGCATCGAGTTCGACGCGCACTGGCAGGCGACCCCCGAAGTGTTGCTGAAGTTCGGCGCCGCCTATCTCGACGCGGTGCAGACCAAGGCATCGAGCGCGGCGCTGGTCGGCAAGAAGGTGCCGGGCGCTACCGCGTTCCAGACCTCGGGCTTCGTCGAATATTCGCCCGCGTTCCTGCCCGGCTTCTCGGCGTTCGGCGGCGTGCGCTATTCGGGCAAGGCTTACGGGCAGGTGACGAATACCTTCATCTACAAGCCGGTGACCGTCGGCGATGCGGGTATTTCCTATAAACTGCCGATCGAGGGACGTTCGGTCACGGTTTCCGGCAACGTCCAGAACATCACCAACGAGCAGTATTGGGTGCCGGGTTCGGGCGGCGTCTCGCTGTCGGCGGGTGCACCGCGCACGTTCAGCCTGAACCTGACGGTCTCCACCGGCCCGATCGAGCGGCGCGATACCGAGTGGAGTGAAGGCTCCGGAACCGGCGGCTTCTATATCGGCGCTGCGGTGGGCGGCACGAAGATCAATGATGGCAGCTTCGACATCCGCGCCCGCGTAAACGCCGCGCTGGGTGTGGATCGTAGTGGCCTGAAGACCTCGTACAAGACCGGATGGGAACTCGCCGGGAGGCTGGGCTATGACTTCGGCTTCCTGCGCACCGAACTCGAACTGGCGCGCCAGCAGTTCGATCTCGACCGGGTTGCGCTGAATTCGACGCGCATCGCGGTCAATCCGGTGTCCCGTACCGCCGGGATCTACGACGATCCTTCCGGCACCACCCGCATCCAGTCGATCCTGCTCAACGGTCTGGCCGACATCGCCACCGGCTCGCGCTGGTCGCTGGAGGCGGGCGGCGGCATTGGCGTGGCGCGGATCAACCAGTACCGCTGGAAGCTGGAGGCCGACGAGAGCAGCACTTTCGCCTACGAGAACAAGGTACGCTTCGCCTGGCAGGCCGTGGTCGGCGCGCGTTACGCCTTGTCGGACCGGCTCGATGCGACACTGCGCTATCGCTATCTCAACGTGTCGGACGTGTTCCTGCAGACGACCACCGCCAATGCCATCGAAGGCGCGTTCCGCACGCATAGCGTGGTGGTGGGCCTGAACTACGCTCTGTAACCTTTCCGGCGGTTATGGAGCCCGATGACGAAGCCACCACGAGGGGGGTGGTGGCTTCGTCTCGGTCAGAAAGTCTCGACGAGATCGCGCATGGCTTTCAGGTCGGCGCCGTTCAGGGGGACGTAGCCGTCGTCCTCTTCGCGGTGGCGGGTGATGATCGCCTGCCCCTCGTCCGAGAGCAGGAAGCGCAGCAGGCCCTTGACCGCCGGGTCGATCGGCCTGCCCGGCGCCTTATCGACATAGATGTTGAGGAAGTACGAGATCGGCCATGCGCCCCGGTCCTTGCCCGCTTGAGGCAGGACGTAAGGGCCGCCGTCGCGTGCGGACAGCGGCAGGACTCGCACGCCTTCCGGTGCCTCGCCCGCGTCGATCCATGTCGCATAGCCGATGCCGCGAGGGTCCGCCGCGACGGCGGCGAGGATCGCCTTGCCGCTCGGCATCGCCTGGTAGCGGGCGTTGAAGGGAAGCCCGTCCAGCTTCGAGGCGCGCATGGCCGAGCCGAACCCGCCATCGTCGCGCGCACCGTAGACGTGGATCGCGCCAGCCGCGGCGCCCAGATTCGACCAGTCGGCAATGTCGCCGCCCGGTGCTCCGGCCGCGAAGACGCGCTTCACTTGCGCCATCGATAGTCCGGCAAGCGGGTTGTTCGCGTTGACGTAGATCGCGGGCGGCGTCTTGCCGTTCGCGCGGGGACCGTGGCTGGCATAGGCGATGCGGATGCGCACCGGATCGTAGCCCTTCACCTGCCGGAAGCCGTCGAGGTCGTTCTCCCACAGCTCACGGCCCATCGGCGCGAAGATCGTGGTTCCGGCCGTCAGCGCAGGCATCGCGGTGGAGGAGCCGCGCAAGTCGGCGGTGAAGCGCACCTTGGGCGCGTGACGCGCATAGGCGGCGAGCATGTCGGGCATGATCGTCGTCAGCGTATCGCTGCCGATGATCGACAGGCTGCCGTCCGGGGCGACGTAGCCCGCCTCACGCCGCGGGATCGTGATCCCGTGCAGCCTTGCGATCCGTTCCCGCGCATCGGTCAGCGCGGCGGCATCGAGCGGCTTGTAGATCGACAGCGCCGCCTTCAGGCGCGCCTGTCCGTCGTCCGAGAACAGCGCCTGCAGCACCGGCTTCACCCGTTCGTCGATGGCGCCGTCCTTGTCGCAGCGCACATAGAGGTAGAGCCCCTGCATCACCGGCACCGCCAGCGGCAGGCCGCCGGAAAAGCGGCGCACGGCGGCGCGCTCGATCACGGTCATCTCGCGTGGGATCACGGCGAGCGCGATGGTGCCTTGCGTCAGCAGCGGCATCGCTCCGGCCGGGCCGACGATGCGGGGGGACAGGCCGCTGGCTGCCGCTGCGACGGCATCCGTTTCCCGGCCACCGCCAATGGCAAGGCCACCGTCCGCCAGCACGTAGCGCGCCAGCAGCGGCTGCGCCTCGGGGATCGGCCCGCTGTCCTGCGCCGATGCGGAGCCCGCGAGCAGGGCGGCTGCCAGCGCGAAGCCAAGCGCGCGCCTCACTTCTTCACCTTGCACACTTTCGCGCCCGCGCGCGCCCATATGATCGCGGCGTCGAACAGCTTGCGGCCGGTATCGGTCATGCGGGTGAAGCTGTTGTTCTCCATGCCGATGAACACCCGGCGCGCGGGCGCGAGGTGGTCGTGGTCCATCGTCGCGCCCGCCTCGTAGCCGAACAGTGTCGCCTTGTCCGGTTCGCCCGGCCAGGTCATGATGACGTCGGCGCCGAGCCCGGGCTTGCCCCAGCCTGCGGGCGTGCGCGCCTCGGTCCAGGTGCCAAGGCCCGCCGGGATGCCCGCCGCCATCGGATGCGGTGCGCGCACCAGCCAGAAGTAGTGGCCGGTCTCCAGTTCGCCGAAGTCGGTGTCGCGGCGCAGGCCGGTCATCCACAAGTCGTCGAGAAGGTCGTTCTCCCAGGTCACCAGCGGCACGCTCATGTCGCGCCAGCGCGCGATCATGGGGCGGTTGGCGGTGAACTGGTTGGAGCGCACCGTCGAGGACATGACGACAAGGTCGAACCCGCAAGGGTCCGGCGCGCCGTCCAGCCCCTCGCTGGTGGTGACGGCATAGCCCATCGCCTCCAGTCGCGCCTTGACCGCCGGGTCGGCCGAACCGCCGGGGGGATCGGCGCGCATCAGGAACAGCACCTTGCCGGCATCCGCCGCCAAGGCCGGGGCGGGAGCCGTGCCGATGGCCAGCGCCAGCAGCGCGGCGGCGAATGCCTTGGTCATCCTCAGAACCCTCCGCTCAGGCCGACGAGGAAGCTGCGGCCCTCGCCCGGCGTGATCTGCGCGCGGGAGACGGTGCTGGCGATGTAGTACTCGTTGGTGATGTTCTTGACGTTCACCGTCAGGCGCACCTTGTCGGCCAGCTTGTACCACAGGCTGCTGTCGAAGCGGGTGTAGCCGCCAACCGAGAAGGTGTTCTCCAGATTGCCCATGCGGTTGCTCGCCGCAACCACGCCGCCGCCGAAGCCGAAGCGGCTCAGCGGGCCGTCCACCGGCTCCAGCGTCACCCACAGGCTGCCGCTCCACTTGGGCACGCCGATCAGCTTGTTGCCCTTTGCGTAGTCGGTGGAGGAGCGCACGGTGGCGTCGGTATAGGCGCCGTTGGCGATGACCTTGACACTTGGCGTGATCGCGCCGGACATGTCGAACTCGACACCCTGCGAGCGCTGGACGCCCGCGTTGATGTTGTAGCCGACGTTGTTGGGGTCCTGCTGCGTCACGTTCTCACGCGTCAGCTGGTAGATCGACAGCGTGGAGGCAAGGCGGCCGCCGAACAGTTCAGCCTTGATGCCAGCCTCGTACTGCTTGCCCTTTTCCGGATCGATCGGCTTGCCGTCGATGGTCGGCTCGGGCTTGGACTGGAACGAGCGGGTGAAGTCGGCGAACAGCGAGACGTTCGGCACCGGCTTGAACACCACGCCCACGCGCGGCGACCATGCCTTGTCGTCCGAGGCATACTGGGTGGAGCCGTGGTCCGACTGCTGGGCATGGTCGTAGCGCACGCCGGCAAGCAGGTTGACATGCTCGCCGATGTCGATCTGGTCCTGCAGGTAGCCGGACAGCGACTTGGACTTCACCTCGCGGTCGGCGGCAAGGACGAACGTGCCCGGCTGCGCGCCGTATTCGGGGTTGTCGATGTCGATGCGGGCCAGTGTGGCGCGCGCGAAGGTACGGAAGCGGTAGGACTTCACATACTCGCCGCCGAACACGACCGTGTGCCCGATCCCTCCGGTGGAGAAGCGCGCGACCATGTCGGCCTGCGCATCGTAGTTGTGATTGTTCTCGTGCTGCTCGACGGCGGTGCGGGTGACGGTGCGCGCGCCGGTTATGGCATTGACGGCGACGGACGTGCCGTAATTGATGCCGAACAGGTCGAGCTTGCCCTCGTCGTAATGGCCGATCTGGCGGACCGTCAGCCAGTCGGCCAGTTCATGCTCGATGCGGTAGTTGAACTCGTAGCGGCTGGATTCGGTGGTCGCCCAGGCTTCGCCCAGGAACCGCTCGCGCGGGAGGTTGACGACGAGATCGCCGTCGGCGTCGGTGGTGGCGACGATGCCGCGATCGGTCTGGTTCTTCTGGTGCGCATACGTCAGGCTGGCGATGACGCGGGTGCGGTCGGTCGGCTGCCACAGCACCGAGCCGGACAGAAACTGGCGGCGATAGGGCTGGAACACGTCGCGGAAGGTGTCGCCGGTCTGCGCGGCGGCGATGAAGCGCACGGCCAGCGTCTTGGCGGCATCAACCGGACCGGTCACGTCCACCTGCCCGCGCATGAAGTCGTTGCTGCCGCCCTGCACGGAGAAGTTCATTCCCCGCTCGAAGCGCGGCTGCTTGGTGACGATGTTGATCAGGCCGCCCGGATCGCCGCGCCCGTAGAGCACAGAGGCCGGACCCTTGAGCACTTCGATGCGCTCCACGTTGGCAAGGTCGCGGTAGCTGTCGTTGGTCTCGATCGCCGGGCTGAGCATGATCGAATCGATGGCGTAGTACGAAGAGCGGAAGCCGCGGATGGTGAAGCTCTCCGACCGGTTACCCGCGTCGGTGCCCGCCTGGATGCCGCTGACGTTGCGCAGCGCGCTGGTGAGGTCGAGGATCTGCTGATCGTCGATGACGTCGCGCGGCACGAACTGGATCGACTGCGGCACGTCCATGATGCTGGTGCCGGTGCGCGTGGCGGTGGTCAACTGGTCGACCTTGTAATCCTTGCTGCGCGCGCCGAGCACGGTGATTTCCGAGGAACTGACGTCCTGCGGCGCACCGTCGGCGGCGGCCTCGTCGGCGAAAGCGGGCGCGGCGATGGTTGTCAGAACAAGGGCAAGCGTGCTCGTTCCTGCCCGCAGGCAAGAGGGATGAAGGTACATTTGTATGGTGCTCCCCGAGGGTGATCTCGATTGTGCACCGCACATATTGCTACTGCGAATTCATTGCAATAGTTAAAAGCGACATTGTTCAGGTTGCCTTCAGGCCCGGAAATCCGCCGGTGTGGGCTGCAGGCGTAGCCTCGATGGTTCCGGGGGAGTCGGGTCCCGGCCCGAACTGTTGCGTGCCGAATCTATCTTGCGGGCAAGGCTGCAAACCGGTTTCCCGACAGCGCTGACAAGGCTAGAGGTGCGGCCCCGCATCCGGTGGGTGCACGACCGAGAACAGGAGAGTCCGTTGAACGTTTCCGTCCGCAAGCCCTTGCGTGTGGCGATCCTGGGTGCCGGAATGATCGGCGAGATTCACCGCCGCGCGGCGCTGCTGGCTGGTGTCGAACTGGTCGGCGTCATGGCGTCCTCTCGCGCACGGTCCGCGGAAGCGGCGGCGCAGTGGGGCACGCTGGCCATCGGCTCGCTGGAGGAACTGGCGGGGCTCGGCCTCGATGTCGTCCACGTCTGCAGCCCCAACAGCCTGCACGCAGCCCATGTCGAGGCGGCGTTGGCGGCCGGTGCCCACGTGATCTGCGAAAAGCCGCTCGCCGTCGGCACCGACGAGGCGCTGCATCTTCACACCCTCGCGGCCGAAGCGGGCAGGATCGCCACCGTGCCCTTCGTCTACCGTTTCCATCCGCTGGTGCGCGAAATCCGCGCGCGGCGCGAGGCGGGCGAGTTCGGCGCGTGGCAATTGCTGCACGGCAGCTATCTGCAGGACTGGCTTCTCTCGCCGAACGCGACCAGCTGGCGTGTGGATGCATCGAAGGGTGGGCGCAGCCGGGCCTTCGCCGACATCGGCTCGCACTGGTGCGACCTCATGGAATTCGTGACCGGCGAGCGCATCGCCTCGGTTATGGCGGCGATGACGATCACCGTGCCGGAGCGTCCCGCAGTGTCGCAGGCCAGCTTCTCGGGCGGGGCGGCCACCGGGCCGCTGGTGAAGGTCGATACCGAGGACGCCGCGACCATCCTGTTCCGCACGGCTTCGGGCGTGCTGGGCAGCGCCGTGATCTCGCAGGTCTCGGCGGGCCGCAAGAACCGGCTGTGGTTCGAGTTCGACGGCGCGCACAAGTCCGCCGTCTTCGATCAGGAGAACCCCGAGACGGTCTGGCTCGGCACCGAGGATTCGGCCGAAACACTGTTCCGCAGTCCGGGCGCAGGTGCGGCCGATGCGCGCCGTCTTTCCAGCCTGCCGCCGGGCCATGCGCAGGGTTATGCCCAGTGCTTCGAGAACTTCGTTGCGGACACGTACGCTGCCGTGCGCGGGGAGGCACCTGCCGGTCTGCCGACGTTCGCCGACGGTCTGCGCTCGGCACGGATCATCGATGCGGTGATTCAGTCGGCGGACACCAATGCCTGGGTCGACGTGCCAGTCTGAGGCGGGATGGCCGCCTGAGAAGAGTGGCCTGCCGCTATTCGGCAGGCCATCCCCGTACCGTCAGGACTCGGCCTTCTCCGCGTTCCACTGCGCGAAGGTGGGGCGGGTCATCTGGAACAAGTCCGTGGTGCGCGCATACCAGCCCGCGCCGTGAACGCGCGCGACGAGGTTCATCGCCAGCGTATCGACATGCAGCTTCTCGGCATCGATGAAGGCGTCGTCGATATGGAAGCGCAACACTTCGCCCAGCGCGATGGTGGTCTTCTCCGTCTCGACCGTCTCGTAGAGACGGCACTCCATCGCCACCGGCGCGGTCGCGATGCGCGGGGCGCCGATCACGCTGGAGGGCAGGGTCGGGATACCCGCTGCCGCCAGTTCGTCGAATTCGGGCGGGCCATCGATGCAAGTGAAGTTCATCGCCGCACTGTCGGCCTCGGAGACGAGGTTCACCACGAACTCCCCGGTTTCGAGGATGTTGGCGGCGCTGTCCTTGTGCGTGCCGTCGGGGCGGCGCATCATGCCCAGCACGATCAGCGGCGGCTCGGCGCTCATCATGTTGAAGAAGCTGTAGGGCGCGGCATTGCGCAGCCCCGCGCCCGACACCGTCGTCACCCACGCGATCGGGCGCGGGGTGATGCTGGAGCCCATCAGCTTGTAGCGATCGGGGCCCGGTACTTTTGAAAAATCGAATTCCACTTGGCTATTCCCCCGAACGGGTGACCGCGCGGCGCGGTGCGACGTTGACCTTCAGTTCGAACACATCGGGCCGTGCGTAGTGGCCGACGACGTCGAAGTCGTACTTGCCGCGCACCACCTGCGCCGGTTCGATATCGGCATAGAGGATCGTTTCGGCCGAATAGTCCGGTCCCGCAAGCACCGTGCCCAGCGGATCCACGATCATCGAGCCGCCGCGCAGCAGCACCGTCTCGGGATCGTCGCCCAGCGCGCAGTCGTAGTCGGCCGGATAGGCGCCGCGCGTCACATGCTGGCAGGCGGAAAGCACGAAGCAGCGGCCCTCCAGCGCGATGTGCTGCATGGTCGAAGGCCAGGCGTCGCGGTCGTCGGCGGTGGGGGCGCAGTAGATGGAGATGCCCTGATCGTACATCGCCATGCGCATCATCGGCATGTAGTTTTCCCAGCAGATCACCGCGCCGACCTTGCCGAAGGGCGTGTCGAAGACCGGCAGCGTGGAGCCGTCGCCGAAGCCCCAGATCAGGCGTTCCGCACCGGTCGGCATCAGCTTGCGGTGCTTGCCGACGAGGCCCTTGTCGCCGTCGAAGAACAGCGCGGTGCAGTAGACGGTGCCGCCGTCGCGCTCGATCACGCCGATGACGACGAAGGCGCCGGTCTCGGCGGTGGCCTCGGAGAGTACCTCCACTTCGGGGCCGTTCAGGTCGATCGCGGCTTCGTGATAGGCGCGGAAGTCCTCGCGTCCCTGCGGCTTGCGCATGCCGACCGGCGTGCCGAACGAGGCGCCCTTGGGATAGCCGCCGAGGAACGCCTCGGGAAACACCATCAAGGCCGCGCCGCCTGCGGCTGCCTTGCGGATCAGGCCAGCGGCCTTTTCGGCGGCGGCGAGAGAATCGGTCGGGATCGATGCGGCCTGGATGACAGCGGCCTTGAAGGGGGCTGCCTTAAACGATGCGGACATGCGGCGCTCCTTTGGAAAAGCACAGGGAATCTGCGGTTCACATAAGGGACAATAGTTGCATTTGACACTTTATTCAAATTATTTTAGGTCTGTAATATCTCGCAGATGGAGGCACCCATGGCCGATCAGAGCTACGACCAGTACCGTGAGGAAATGATCGGCCGCGCGAACGTGGCGGACACCCCCGAACTGGTGGCCTATTACGAGCGCCTGAAGCAGCTGGGCACCGGCGCGCTGTGGACCGTGGCGAACAAGATCGAACCGTGGGAGCCGATCTCCACCTCGGTGCCGTATCTGTGGCGCTACAAGGACCTGCGCGACGACGTGATGAAGGCGCTCGACCTCGTCACGCCGGAGCAGGCGGGGCGCCGCGTCGTCTATCTGGAGAACCCGGGCCGTGCCGACGTGGTCGCCGCCGTGGGCTGGCTCTACTCGGGCCTGCAGGTGATGGGGCCGGGCGAACTCGCCTCCAGCCACCGCCATTCCGCCTCTGCGCTGCGCTTCATCATGGAGGGCGAGGGCGCCTTCACCAATGTCGACGGGCACAAGATGACGCTGGGCGCTAACGACTTCGTGCTGACGCCCAACGGCACCTGGCACGAACATGGCGTCGCCGAGGGCGGCACCCCGTGCATCTGGCAGGACGGTCTCGACATTCCGCTGATGAACGCGCTGGAAGCCAACTTCTACGAGGTTCATCCCGATCTGCAGCAGGCGGTCTCCTACCCGGTCGACGATTCCACCGCGACCTGGGCGGGCACCGGCCTGCGCCCGGCGGGTATGGCGTGGTCCAAGCCCTATTCGCCGCTGTTCAAATACGAATGGGCGCCCACCTACGAGGCGCTGACGAAATACGCACGAGTAACCGACGGGTCGCCCTTCGACGGTGTGATGATGGAATACGTCAATCCGCATACCGGCGGTCCGGTGATGCAGACGATCGGCGCGTCCATGCAGCTGCTGCGCCCTGGCGAACGGACGAAGGCCCACCGCCAGACCGGCAGCTTCGTCTACCAGTGCGCCAAGGGGAAGGGCTGGTCGATCATCAACGGCCAGCGCTTCGACTGGCAGGAGCGCGACATCTTCGTCGTGCCCGCCTGGATGTACCACGAACACGCCAATGCCTCCGACACCGAGGATGCGTGCCTGTTCACCTTCAACGACCTGCCCGTGATGCGCGCGCTCGGTCTCTACCGCGAGGAAGCGCTGGCGGAAAACGGCGGTCACCAGCCGATCCTGACCTGATTTTCAACTCAACACGATAACCTTCGGGGGAATAGCCCAATGCGTCTCGTTACTTACCGTGCCAATGTCGAAGCCGAAGCCCGGCTCGGCGCCCTCGTCTCCGGCTTCGGCGGCGATCTCGTGCTCGACCTCGAACTGTTCGGCGAGGAAATGGGCGTTCCCTTCCCCGCGACGATGCTCGAGTTCATCGACCTCGGCCCGCAGGCGGTCCTGATCGCCAGCAAGCTGATCGAGCAGGCCGAGGGCCTGTTCCCGCTCGGCACCGCGATCCCCTTCGCCAACGTGATCCTGCTCGCGCCGATCCCGCGCCCGCGCAAGAACATCTTCGGCATCGGCCTCAACTACACCGAGCACGTCGCCGAGAGCGCCAAGTCGCTCGACACCTCGCCCGAACTGCCGCGCCAGCCGGTGATCTTCTCCAAGCCGCCGACCTCGGTGATCGCGCCGGGCGAGCCGATCCGCCATAACGGCGAGATCACCCAGCAGCTCGACTGGGAAGTCGAACTCGCCGCGATCATCGGCACCCGCGCCAAGGGCGTCGCCCGTGAGGACGCGCTGAACTACGTGTTCGGCTATACCGTCTGCATCGACATGAGCGCGCGCGACTGCCGCCGTGCCGGCCAGTGGATCTACTCCAAGGGCCAGGACACTTTCGCGCCGATGGGGCCGGTCGTGGTCACCGCCGACGAGCTGGGCGATCCGCAGACCCTCGACCTCTCGCTCACCGTCAACGGCGTGACCAAGCAGTCGAGCAACACCGCCTTCATGCTGTTCAAGGTCGACGAACTGGTCGCCGACATCTCGAAAGGCATCACGCTGGAGCCGGGCGACATCATCGCCACCGGCACCCCGGCGGGCGTCGGCGCAGGCATGGACCCGCAGGAGTGGGTCTGGCCGGGCGACGTGATCACAGCGACCGTCGAGAAGATCGGCTCGCTGACCCACTCGGTCATCAAGGCCTGATTTTAAGAACTTCCCGAAAGGGGAGAACATCCTCCCTGACTTTCAAGCGGGGGCCTTTTCGAAGGCCCCCGTTTTTTCATGGCAGTCCGTCGTCGCGAACGCAGCGATCCGGAGCGTAAGCGTCCTCAGCTATATCCACGTCATCCCCGCGAAAGCGGGGGCCCAGCTGATGCCAGTGCAACAGGAACCGTCAGGAGATGGGTTCCCGCCTTCGCGGGAATGGGTGGGAAATGGACGTTGTCCCACCCACCCCGCTCATGCTGAGCTTGTCGAAGCATGGGGAACCTCGCGCCCCGCCTCCGGGCCTTCGACAGGCTCAGGCTGAGCGGGGTGGGGAGGTCTGATTGGGGTGGTTAGCTGCCGGGGCGCATGACGATGTCAGACTGATGTTTCATCATCAGCATCAACATCAAAGTCGATAGTGCGAAGCCGATGAAAGCGAGCAACGCAAAGTGCTGACCTTGATTTCCGGTAACGATGAAGGCCAACATTTCCAAAGCGATTAGCCGATTGATGATGAGCAACCGGAGATCGCCGTAGCTGCGGGAAAACAAGCGCTCACGCCACGACATGTCACGCCACTGCGCCTTGGACCGCTGATTAAAGGTGTCAACCGCTTGACGTGTTGCTCTATCAAAAAGGGCGACCAAGAACATAACCGCCGCCAAAGCACCCAACAACGCCGTGAGGGGCAAAGCCATGGGCGCAAATGTCAGCGGAGCAATCGCGATGAGCCCGGCAACAACCGCTGCCATCCAAGACCCGAGCAAGGCAGGCCAGAAGAACGAATCTGTTGAACGGGAGATCATTGCGACCAGAATAGCGTTGCAGTTGTCACCTGCCTAGGAATGTCCGCAAAGGGTGGTGGGTTCAACGGGTGGCGGCAACACAAGCTTGGAAACGCTCGGCGGGTGTTTGGTATTCGAGCGTTTTCCTTGGTCGTTCGTTGAGTTGCCGGGCGACAGCGCTCAGTTTGGCCTGGCTG
>NZ_BAAILP010000044.1:0-82512 GCF_054589055.1 Novosphingobium sp. 11B
AAATGGGAAAATATCGATGATATGGGCGGATGCGTCTTGCCCCTCGATCAAGCACTCGACCACGTTGCTGAAAACAGCATCTTCTGGACCTGGACCTGACCAAAAACGTACAAAGTCGAGCTTAGCTGAATTTCCCTCATTTGAAACAGCACAAGAACGTGCTCTTGTCATCGCGGTGCGCCCTATTACGCCGTGGTTTGAAATTCGCAACGAGGCTTCGTACCTCTGTATTCCCGATGATGTAGGGTATCCTGTGACTTCGCAGGAGTTTTCGGCGCTTAATCGGGGTTAGGCGGCAGGACATTTCATCCTGCCGCTGCGCATCCGTTGTCAGATGAAGCCAATGATCGACTTAATCTCGAGATACTCTTCCATACCGAAAATGCCCATTTCGCGGCCGTTTCCGGATTTCTTGTAGCCGCCCATCGGCGAGTCAGAATTGCTGGGCGCTGCATTGTAGAAGACGCGTCCCGCGCGAAGCTGGCGAGCGACGCTCAGCGCACGCTCCCTGTCTGCGCCGAACAGATGAGCGCCCAGGCCGTAAGGGGAGTCGTTGGCGATTGCGATCGCCTCGTCAACCGTGCGGTACGTCAGAATGGCTGTAACCATGCCGAAAATTTCCTCGCGGGCGATCGTCATGTCAGGAGTCACGTCGGAGAAGATCGTCGGGCGAACGAAGAAGCCGTGCTCAAGCCCCTCAGGCCGGCCCAAGCCGCCGGTTACGAGACGTCCGCCTTCCTTTATGCCGGTCTCGATGTACGCCTGGATACGGTCGAACTGCGCCCTGTTGACTACAGGACCCTGCTTGGTCGCAGGATCGGTCGGCAGGCCGACACGGATGTGAGCATCGACAGCATCGCGCAGCAGGTCCTCGAGTTCGCCAAGGCGATGTTCCTCAACGAGAATGCGCGTGGGTGAGTGGCAGGACTGACCACTGTTGGAAAAGCCGCGGGTGACGTTGTACTCTGCCGCAGCTTTGAGGTCGGCATCCGGCAGGATGAGGTTCACGGATTTGCCGCCCAGTTCCTGAGCGACACGCTTGATGGACGGGGCAGCGGCCTCGGCGATCAGGGCTCCAGCGCGGGTTGAGCCTGTGAAGGACACGATGTCGATGTCGTCATGCCCGCTGATGGCCGCGCCGACTGTCGGTCCATCGCCATTCACAAGATTGAACGCGCCTCTTGGCACACCCGCCTCATGCAAGATTTCGGTGAAGACCAGGGCGCTGACAGGCGTGAATTCACTCGGCTTCACAACGACAGTGCAACCTGCGGCGAACGCAGAAGCCAGCTTGTTGCACAGCAACTGAATCGGCCAGTTCCAGGGGGTGATCAGCCCCGCGACGCCGATTGCCTCGCGCTGCACGATACTGACGCCGATCCGGGTCTCGAATTCGTAATTCTCAAGGGTCGTCACTGCCTGACGCAATGCGGCAAGACCGGCACCCGTCTGGCCTTTGAGACTGCATGGAGCGCCCATCTCCTGCGTCAGCGCGGCCATGACGTCATCCTGGCGCGCTTCGAATTGCTCGATGATCGCGCGCAGGAGGTTGGCGCGATCAGCCACCGACATTGCGCTGAAGGCCGGAAAAGCCGCTCGTGCCGCGGCTACGGCGCGATCAACGTCGGCGACACTGCCCAGTGCCACGGTGGCAAAGACAGCTTCGGTCGCAGGATCGATGAGTTCAAACGGGCGTTGCTCGATAGGATCCACCCACGCGCCGTCGATGTAGAATTTACCATAGTGCTTCATAAACTTATCCTATTTTCATGCGGTCGCGGGCCGTCCGATCAGCGGGCGGGGCAGCCGGTATGTGCGAACAGCGTTGTCGTGATAGAGCGCCGTCTTTTCCGCGGCGGGTCGATGCGCGGTGATGCGTTTGAATGCGTTCCACAGGGCCACATAACTGCAGCTCTGCTTGTCCATCGGAAAATTGCTTTCGAACATGCAGCGTTCGACCCCGAAAGTGTCGATGCATGTCTCGACGTATGGACGCCATGCATCGGCCAGCTCTTCGGAGGACGGCGGGGTTTCGCGCAGATGGAAATCCCAACCGAGGTAAAGCATCCCTAGACCGCCGATCTTGACGGAAAGGTTGGGAAAGGCCGCAAGCATTTCGATGTTGCGTTTCCATTCCTCGAAAACCGCCGAACGATCGAGGTGAGGTGCAGTGCCGAGTAATCCGCCGCAGTGATCCAGTATCACAGTGGTTTCGGGGAAATGCTCGAGCAGGATCGCGAGGTCTGGCAACTGATGGTAGAAAAGCCACGCGTCGAAAGACAGACCAAGAGGGGCGAGGTGGGCGAAGCCGCGATGGAATTGCGGGTCCGCGAGCAGCCCCCGCGGTCCGAAGCTGCGGCCATGGGCCGCCGCGCCATCGTCCCAGGTGGCGCCGTGACGGATGGCACGAAGCCGACCATTCCCAGCGCGGACGAGGGCTTCGAGGACGGGCAGGGCGTCGTCGCCGCGCAAGAGATCTGCATAAGCGATCATCGCCTCGGCAACCCGAATGGTGCCGTATCGCCCGCTCGCGCCTGTTGCTGCCTGTCCGTTGACGAACTCGGCTTCGCCTACGGGCTTCATTTCGGTGGGGCCATCAGCCCGGTACATCGCCCGATACTGCGCATAGATCGTCGAGACGACATTGTGCCCGCTCATGGTATCGGCCACGAACTGCTCGATCAGATAGAGGCCGCGGTCATCGTCCCACAAGTGATGGTGGGGATCGACGATCGGCAGGTCGGGCTCCAATGCCGCTTCCACGTTTGAGGAAGTCCACATCTGCAATTCGAGTGTGTCACGGTAGTGAGTTCCGTGGAAAGGTACGGGGTCAACCAAGATTCCGGCTCCGTGCGTCAGTGCTTGTCGCGAAAACTGGGATAGAGATTGATGTAGCCGTGCTCGATGCGCTGATGCGCCCGGGCGGCGGCCTTCTCCCTCGTCATAGGGGTGAAGCCATGGGCCTGCGCGATGCAGCGCATGAACATCGCTCGTCCCGTTATGGCGACCGCGTCATCGAAAGCCTGTTGCTCGAAGCCGGCGGCAAAGACAGCATCGACATCCTCTTGCCCGATGTCACCGGGCTCGAGCGTGAGTTTACGCACAAAGGCCAGCAACGGTGTCAGGCCTTCGTCGATCGCGGTACTCGCAGGGTCCGCAATAAGGCTGGCGATGGATCCTTGGGGAATCCCGAAGGCATAGGCAACCTCGGAATGAGCCACGTAGGTGAACTCGCAGCCTGCCAGGCCTGAGGCGTAGGCGAAGATCAGTTCGCGCTCGCCGCGAGACAGCGGCGAGGGGCCGTTCATCATGGCCTGGCTCATCTCCGACCAGGGGCGATACACATCGGGATAGGCAGCATAGACGGCCGGTGGTCCGGCGTCCGGCTTCATGGTCTTGATAAACGGCATCAGGTTCCTTCCGCGTTGGTTTCCATCTTCTAGCAAAGTCTATGCCATCACCTGTTCGCGCCATACACGGGTCACCATTCACGGCCATGTCGCATCATTGGGCGGCGAAGAGTGTCCGTGCCGGGCACACTTTTGTCGTTGGCGCGCGCATCTGGTGGTAGCGTGGGCCCGGGAAAACCAGCGCGATGCGCCCTTTTCTACGGATGGCACACAAGTTGCGAGAGGGTGATGGAACCAATAAAGGCGGGGCGGTAAGGATGGCCGGGCTCGTTTTCGCAGCCGGAGATAGCATGGCGAATATCAATAGCATCGAAGCGGATTTTCCGATCCATCAGGCGCGACCGGCAGATGCGCCGCTCGCCCTGGAAGGGCTGCGCGTCGTCGATTTCACGCATTACATCGCCGGCCCCTTCGCGACCGTGATCCTTGCCGACATGGGCGCCGATGTCATCAAGATCGAGGCGCCGGGAAAGGGTGATGATTTCCGGCACTATCCGCCGGTTCAGCCTCCTGTCGAGGGAGGAGCGCCCTACATCTGGGCGAACCGGAACAAGCGCAGCGTCGCTCTCGATCTGAAATCGCCCGAAGGGCTGGCTCTGGCGCGCGCGCTCATCGCAAAAGCCGATGTGGTGATCGAGAATTTCTCGACAGGAGTGATCGAGCGCCTGGGCCTGGGTTACGATACCTTGCGCGAAGAGAACCCGTCCCTCATTTTCTGTTCGGTATCGGCCTACGGCCGTACGGGTCCCTTTGCTGATCGTGGCGGGTTCGACCCGATCGCACAGGCCGAGAGCGGCTTTATCATGATGAACGGCTATCCCGATCGTGACGGTGTCCGTGCGCTCTCGCCCGTGATGGATATCAGTACCGCGATGATGGCCTCCAATGCGATACTCGGTGCTCTGGTCGCCCGTGCACGTACCGGCGAGGGGCAGGCGATCGAGGTGGCACTGTTCGACACCGCGGTAATGATGACGGGCTATGCGGGCCTGCAGCAGATCTATACCGGCAGGGATGCCGTGCGCGGTGGAAACACCAGCCCGGATACCTGTCCGTCTGGAGTTTTTCACGCCCAGGACGCACCGTTTCTGATCAATTGCGGCAACACTGGCATCTTTCAGCGATTGATGCGCCAGGTTGTCGAGCTTCCCGATGTTGCGGACGATCCGGCCTTTGCCACCAACAAGGACCGGGTCGCAAGGCGCACGGAGTTGTTCGAGCTACTAGGTGAGGTGTTCGCAAAGCAGCCCTGGACCCATTGGCAACAGCGCTTGCGGGCTGCAAACGTGCCTGCGGGCGAGTTGCGAACGGTAGGCGCCGCAATCCGATCGGAGGAAGCTCATGCCCGCTCGATCATGACGCGAATACCCCACCCCACCATGGGTTGGCTGCCGAACCTGGCATTGCCGATCCGCTACGCGCAAACGCCCCTTGCCGACCCGGTGCCGGCTCCGCGGATCGGTGAGCAGACACGGGAAGTCCTGACTGACTGGCTCGGGCTTGACGACACCGCCATCCAGGAGAAGGCGGCTGCGGGCGCGCTGGGCAAAGGAAACTGATCGATGACCGAGAGCACCAACCCTGCCGTCCCCATCGCGCGTCAGCTCGCTCAGTGGGGCCTGTCGCTACGTCTCGAAGATGTGCCCGGCGACGTCCTTGAGAAAGTGAAACTTCATCTGCTCGACCAGATCGGCGCGCAGGCGAGCTGTCATGCCTTGCCCACTCCGCGGATCACGCAGCGCTACGTTACCCAGTTCGGACGGCCGGGCATCGCATCGGTGCTGGGGACGAACTTGTCCCTTGATCCCGAAGATGCCGGCTTTGCGAACGCGGTGGCCGGCAGCAGCTTTGAAATCGACGACTATGGAGGTAACGGCGCCTACGCTCATCCCGGTTGCGTCGTGGTTCCCGGGGCGCTCGCGGTTGCGGAATCGCTGCAGGCAAGCGGCGCAGAATTCCTGCGTTCGGTCACGGCCGGTTTCGAGGTGATCATGCGGCTTGCGGTCGCAACCATGCCTTCGATGCTGCAGGAGCGAGGCGTTCATCAGACTGGAGCCCATGGCGTGTTCGGCGTCGCCATCGCCAGTTCGCTGCTGCATGGCGATGACGCTGAAACTGCGACCAATGCACTTTCGATCGCCGGAAGCCATGCCTCGGGAACTACCGAATATTCCCAGACTGGCGGTGAAGTGAAGCGTATCCACGCCGGTATCGGTGTTGCAGGAGGTTTGCGCGGTGCTCGGTTGGCGCGGCTCGGCATCAGCGCCCCGCCGACGATTCTGGAAGGGCGGCGCGGGGTTCTTCAGGCGCTTTGCAACGGTTATGACATCACTCCGCTTTACGAGGAACTCGGCACACGCTGGCATTTCCACGAGAAGGCAGCGTTAAAGGCTTTCGCTTCGTGTGCACTGGTCCATCATCATTTCGCGGCGCTTGACAAGATTCGGGCGCGCCATGCGGTGGCAATCGACGAGATCGAGGAAGTGGTTCTCGGGTGCGATCCGCTTACCCTCATTCACAACGGCGCGGCAGGCCCCCATCCAACCACGCTCGTCGGGGCGCAATTCAGCGCTGAATACGGCATTGCCATGCGCATCGTGCGCGGCAACAACAGTGTCGGTACTTATCTCGATCTGCAGGCTGAAGGTTTCCAGGATCCGGCGATCAAGGCAATTGCCGAGAAGGTCGTGATGGCTGCCGACGCTGAATGCGCGGCAGGCCTTCCGATGGGACGAGTGACTATCCGCCTGCGTAGCGGCGAAACTCTTTCCGATACCGGCTATGCACTGGGATCACCACTCAACCCTCTGGGGCGTGGAGATGTAGAGGATAAGTACCGCGAACTGGTCGAACGGGATTTCGGAGCCGAGGCGACAAAGCGCTCGCTCGATCTGATCATGAACATCGAGAACGTCGCGGACCTTCGCACGCTTACCGATATTTTCCGGCGGGACTGAAGCTGCGGGCGCGGACTTCCTGTGCCCGCCCGCCTGCACCCTGATCGCAACAGCCTAAGGAAAAAGGAAATAGCCAATCATGACCAATCGAGTGAAGCGGCAGCGCTTCTGCAATATCCTGGAATGTCGATCCATCCTCCAACTTCGCTATCTGCTTGCGGAGGTGTCATGACAGACGAGACACTGGACGGATTTCGTCTCGATCGCGATGATGTCGTCATCGTTTTCGCTCATCTTCAACCGGCGATCGTACGCAACAGCGGAACCATATCGCCCAAAATGATCGAGGCAGGCGCACTCGCCTTGGCCGAGGCTGCTGCTGTCCTCGATATTCCGATGCTGTTCAGCCTCGTTCCGAGGGAAGGGGGGGACTCGTCTCCACTTCCTGCACTGGCGCCTTACGTCCATGATGAAAACAGCTTTGTTCATCGGGTCGCCAGTCCGTTCATGGACGAGGACTTCGTTGCTGCGCTTTCGAAGACCGGCCGGCGTACGTTGGTGCTTGCGGGCTATTCCACCGAAGCAATCATCGTCTTCGCTTCGCTGGATGCGATCGCGGCTGGTTACAAGGTCGTCGTGGCGCTGGATGCGGGCGGCGCGCGCGGCACGCGAATTGAAGAGGCGGCTCTGCGCCGGATCGAGCGTGCCGGTGCAGTATCGTCGTCCGTCATCGGGGTTGTCATGGGCTGTGCGCCGGAATTTGGTAAATCGCCGGACAGTGAGGCATTTGCAGCAGTCCAGAAATTGCTTGGAATGCGAGAGTAGTTATTGATATCGCGTTTCTTAAATCCGATTAATTTTTTATATAGAAGTATAATCTAAATAATACTGAAACCTAAATTTATAGAATTTGACGTTTTTCGTTGTAAGATGTCAGTTTAATTTGTATTGTGCAATCGCCTTCCAGGCAATCCTCTCCCAACTCTGGCCGGCCTTTGTGCCGGCCTCTTTTTGTTGGCTGGATCTGGGTAATCCGAACAAGATTACAGCGCTGCTGCAACTGACCCCCGGCAGCATGTCTATATTGACATAATGAACATGCCGTGTGCCTCATGGGCGTCAGTCCCGGGAGAACGGATTTCCTCCCGAGAACGCCCATCGGTTGCGACGGCACTCAGGGTTTCGTGGCTCCGCCGGTTTCCTGTCCTGCCGTTCGCAGGGAGATGCCTTTCGTTTCAGGTATCCAGCGCAGGAGTAGAAGCGCTCCGCCGCATACGGCGGTCGTGTAGATCCCGGGAGCAATTTTGGTGTCGAACACGCCGACAAGCCAAGTTGCTATGAACGGTGTGGTGCCGCCAAATACAGCGACCGCGAGCTGGTAGGAAATGGCGTGACCGGTCGCGCGGAACGTTGTGGGGAACAACTCGGGCATGATCGTGAATGCCGCACCAGCATATAGTCCGATGCCGATCGCAAGCAGCGTCTGGCCGAGTAAAGCGCTGTAGATCTCCCCTGTGGCAGCGAGCGCCACGGCAGGATAGGCAGCGAGCGTTATCCACACTGCTCCCATGAGAATGACCCGTCTACGGCCTATTCGATCGCTCAACGCTCCGGAGATCGGCATGAAGATCGCCGAAATGGTAATCGCGGTCGCATTGGTCAGAAGGGCGGACCTGGGCTCCATTCCGACCTGACGGACCAGGAAGGTGTACATGAACGCGAGCAGCAAGTAGGAACTCACCGCCAGGATGGATTCAAGCAGGAGAACCTGGAGCATGGCCTTGAGGTTTCGCGGATTGGTGACTGCCGACATGAAGGTTTCCGCCGCCTTCTTCTCGGCTCTTGCCTGCCTGAATTCCTCGGGGTCGTGCAAGCTCTGGCGAAGCCAGATTCCAACGATCCCGATAAGTCCACCAACGAGAAACGGGATGCGCCAGGCCCAGGACATGTATCCGTTCGACCCAACAAGGCTTTGAATCACCAGCAGAAAGGTGGCAGCAAAGGCATTCGGCAGGAAACCGAAAAACCAGATCCATCCAATCCAGCGGCCCCGCTGTTCCTCAGGGGCTGATTCGATCACAAAACTGGTACTGCCCGATGTCTCTCCACCCATGGCAAGGCCCTGGGCAAGGCGGCACAGGACAAGCAGAACAGGAGCGGCCAGACCGATCGAGGCATAAGTGGGCAACAGACCGATAATCATGGTTCCCGCCGCCATCATCCATATCGTCAGGCTCAGTACCTTGATGCGCCCGATCCTGTCGGCGAGCGCCCCGAAAAGTACGCCTCCCACCGGCCGTGCGAACAGGGCCACCGCATAGACCGCAAACATGCCCAGAACGGCAGTTTCGGGCGCCGCTGCGGGGAAAAAGTAGACTGAGAGGACGGGGACGGAAAAACCGAAAATCGCGAAATCATAGATTTCTCCGAAGTTTCCGATCGAGGCTGCCGCCAGTGTCCTGCGCGAACGTTGCTCTTTCATATTGCTGGGCCTCTCGTGGGAGCGGAATGACGAATGATGGGCGATGCTGGTGCTCGACGGCTCTTCTGTGGCTTCATTGCGCTTCAGATGATCAGAAACACCGCGAGCGACATCACGGCAGCGTCCTTGAAATCACCGACAAATGAGGGATTGTGGACGTACGTAAGCCCTGGGGTGGCGTAGACACCGTGGGTCAGTCGCGCGGAATAGGACAGAGATGCATTCACCTGCGACCGATTGGCATGCATCCCGGCAAGACGCTGCGCTTCGCGGGCATCGTCGCTGAATTGGGTCCAGATGAATCGTAGCGACAATGTGTCCTTTGGCCTGCTTGCCGCCATTCCGATGGAGTAGACCCGGGCCTCGATTGATTTTGTGGAACTGTTGACGCTCTGAGGTATCCAAAAGGCAGATGCACCGACATAAACACCGCGACCAGGCGCCAGCTGGTCCGGCTGGGTTATTTGCCGATCGGCCGCTGCATAGATGCTGGCATTCGCGGAGGTTCCCCTGCCATCGAAGCGTCGATACCTAGAATCATTGAAGAAACCGCCTGCTCGCAACCAGATCTGCTTCGAGTTGAATGTCGCTGGGCGACGGACGCCGATTTCGCCGATGTACAGAGGGCCTGCGTCCTTTAGCGTGAAGTTGAAGAAGCGTCCGCGTCGGTTGAGCACTTCATCGGGAAGCCCGCGCACGCTGGTGCTGCGTTGGACACCGACGCGTATATACTTGCCGTTGCTTCCATATCCGGTGACATTGATCAAAGGGACATTGGCCGGATCAGCACCGAGCCCTGCCTGCACGGGAAGGAGGCCTGGAATTCCCGCCGAGAGGATCGGGCTGCCTCCGGCAAACATTCCGACATACTCGTAGTAGTTTGGTGTTATTCCGGCCTTTACGGTGAGCTTTCCGTGTAGGAAGGTTTGGTAGATACCGAAGTTACGGACGTAGTTCGAGCTGGGACCATTAGGGTAGAAGCTAGTGAACGTATTGTTCATTCCAAAAAACAGCATGGTGTCGGGAAGCCCAACAGCATCCATGCGATAAGTGATCTCGAAGTTCTGGGATGAAGTGTTCAGGGTGGGGCGCTGCCCGTTGTAACGCTGCGGAGATCTTGGCTGTCCGGTGTTCAGCGGATTGTATGTCATGTTGACATTTCCGATTGCCCGGAAGCTCATATTGCGGTCTGCCAGCCAGCTCCGGTAGCCGCCCACGTCCTGTGTTATCGTGTCCGCGCTGCCCGGGAACGTGGAGGTATTGCCGGGCTCGAGCAATGTGTCGAAGTAATCGTATCGAGGCTCGGGTGATGGGGGAGCTGTGTTACGTACCGGCAGAGATGTCGGGGGCTTCAGGCTCGGAGCGGAGGATAGCCGTTCCCGAACATCGTCCTGCCTCTCGCCAATCCCGGAACTTTCGGCCCGACCGCTGCTGGCGAGAGCACGACCCGGTTCTGCGACCATCGCAAGAGCCGTCAGAAGAAGGCCGGTTCTTGCTATCGTTCCATTTCCCATCAGATTTCCTGCGCGCTGTTGATCCGCATACTCCCTCGGGCTCACATGGACTCGCGTGTGTCAGGCGGAGGTTCATGCGAACACTTGCCGACAAATCAGCAAGTTACATGCCAGAAGGTGAAGCGCCCGACAGGTGCGCTGAGCAGAGCGTCGGGTTTCAGATGGGCTGCGCTGAGAATGAATGTTGGCTTTCAAGCCGACAGTGCGTGTATGTGAAACGAACACCTGAACGCATTGTAGCGATCACGCACGAACACCTCGCCCCGCGATCGGGAAGGTATTGTCATACAGGTATGGGGTTCAGGATGGGCACTGCTCTCTGCACCGCCGAGCTTCTGGACGAGTGCACTGCGTATCAGTTGGGAATTCACCGCGCCTCGCTCATCGGACGGGCGCGTGCACAGGCCTGCGGACGAGGATCAACTGACCTTCTCGCACGCAGGCCAGAACTACCTCAACCTGCCATGTAACCGCCATCGACCACGAACGAGCCGCCTGTCGCGTAGGAGGCACGGTCGGAAAGCAGCCAACAGACCATCTCGGCCATTTCCGCGGCACTGCCAAGACGGCCGAAGGGTATCTTGGAGAGGATCTGGGGCCCGCGACGCGACATTGCATCCTCGATCATGCCTGTATCGACGTAACCGGGGCAGAGGACATTGACCCGGACTTTGGGCGCATACTCGATCGCTGCCGTCTTTGTCATCCCAATCACTGCATGCTTGCTTGCCGCATAGCCAGATTGGGTGATGAATCCCGTCAACCCGGCGAGGGAGGCTGTGTTGACGATCGAGCCCTTTCCCGCGGCCGCCATGATCTCGAGCTCGGCGCGCATGCAATTCCAGACGCCTTTCGCATTCGTATCGACGATGCGGTCCCAGGCTTCTTCAGTCCAGTCAGCCGTGAACTTGCCGCCCATGCCGACCTGGCCACCGGTCACCCCGGCATTGTTGAAGGCGCCATCCAGGATACCGAGCTTTTCCGTGGCTTGGGTGACCATGGTATCGACCTCGCTTTTGACCGCGACGTCAGCGAGCAGGGTGAAGCCTTCTCCTCCCGCTTCCTGCACCATTGCCAACGTTTCGATCAGGGCATCCTCACTGCGGCCGGAAAGGGCCACTCGCGCCCCCTCTCGTGCGCACAAGATTGCAGTCGCCCTGCCAACACCGCTTCCTGCACCGGTGATGAGGATGTTCTTTCCCTGGAGCATGTCCGACATCGTCGAATTTCCTTCTCAGATCCGAGCCGAAGAGCGCATGACGGTCTTGGAAACCGAGTATGCATCCAGGCCGAATTCGCCACCTTCGCGTCCGACGCCGCTCTCCTTTACACCGCCGAACTCGGTTTCGGGACCGGTGAAAGTGAAGCCGTTGACGGATACCATGCCGGTTTGCAGTTCGCTGCAGACGGTGTCGAGATTCTGCAGGTTGTTGGAGAAGACGAACCCGGCCAGCCCCACCTCGGAGTCATTCGCGATAGCAACCGCTTCATCTATTGAGTCGACCGGCAGGCACAGGGCGAGAGGGCCGAAGGGCTCGATCGTCATCGCGTTCGCGTCCCGGGGGACATCGGCCAGAACCGTCGGAGCGTAGAAATACCCTCGATTGCCGAGTCGTTTGCCGCCGGTCGCAACCCGTGCGCCGCGCGCAACGGCATCGGCGACAAGTTCCTCCATTTCGCTGACCCGACGGCCATTGACGACCGGCCCCATGTCTACGCCAGGCTCGAAACCGTCTCCGATCGTCAGGGCCTCCGCGCCCCGGGCGAAGCCATCGACGAACTCGTCATAGATGCGCCTGTGGACGAGGTAGCGTGTCGGCGCAGCGCAGATCTGGCCGGCCATACGGAATTTGGGAAGCACCGCTGCCTTCGCCAAGGCAACCGGATCGACGTCTTCGTCGACGATCACTGGAGCATGGCCGCCAAGCTCCATGAGCGAGGGCTTGATGCCTTCTGCAGCAAGGCGGGCCAGAGCCTTTCCGACCCCGACCGACCCGGTGAGGGTCACCATGCGAATAACGGGCGACAGGATGAGGTGTCTGGAGATTTCCGACGAGGAGCCATGGACGACGCTGATCACGCCGGGCGGCACGCCGCCATCGAGGAAGCACTGGACGAAGAGGCAGGTCGCCGCCGGGGTTTCGCCCGCCGGCTTGATGATGACGGAGCAACCGGCGGCAAGTGATCCTGATATCTTGCGCGAAGGCGCGCTGATCGGAACGTTCCAGGGCGTGAAAGCTGCTACCGGGCCGACCGGTTCGCGTACCACCTGCTGGTGGAAGCCGGCGGGTGAGGGGATCACCCGGCCGTAGCGACGCAGGATCTGTTCGGCATCCCAGTCAAGGAAGGTTGATGCGCGAAACACCTCTGCGCGCGCATCGCCGATCGGCTTGCCCTGCTCGAGCGTGATCGCGGTAGCAATCTCTTCGGTCCGCGAACGGACGATGTTGGCGACGTTGTGCAGAATTTCAGAGCGCTTCGCCGGCGGCACTTTGCGCCAGGTCTCGAAGCCCTTTTCGGCCGCGGCTAGCGCACGATCGAGATCTTGCGGCGTGGCGCGGGGAAGGGCGCCAAGCACTGCCTCCGTGCTGGGATTGACGATTTCCTGCGCCGCCGGGCGATCGTAAATCCAGTCACCTTCGATCAGCAAGCCAACCTTGGGATAGTTCTTCTGGGCGATTTCTGCAGCTTCGCCAGCTTGTTTGGTGTCGCTCATGCCGTTGCGTTCCTCGTAAGACAAATAATCAGGCGCCGAGATAATGCGCGCGGATCTGGTTGGTCATGGTCAGGGGGACACCGAGCTCGGCGCCTTTGCGCGAGACGGCATCGAGGGCCTCCAGCGCCCCATCGAGCGGAGCTTCGGAAGCAGGCGAGAAGAGGAGATCGCCCTGAGCGCTTGCGCCTGAGCCTGAAGCGATCACGGGAGCGAACCCGTCCATGTCGAGGCCGGCGGCTTTGGCCAGCTTCAGGTTCTCGAGCATGATCGCACGGTTCGAGGCAGCCATTGCAAGTTCGACGAGCCTGAGACCTTCGCCGACCTGCGTTTCTTCCTCGCCCGGTTGTCCGGCGAAATCGGCACCCGTGACGCGCTCCATGAAAGGAACGAGATCATCCAGCCGACTTTCTTGTCCGAGCAGTGCGAGAGCAACATTCATGAGGCTGCGTGCCGCATCTGAAATTGGCATCGGAACATGGGTGGCAAGCGCAAAGTCTGCCGCCTGATTGACATCCTTGACCATTAGGCCAAGCGCGAAATCGGCTGAAGATCTGCCCTCCACGATGGCGGGGAGCAGCCTTTGCGTGACGAAACTGCGTGCGTGGCCTGCATTGCACGCTTCGGTCACCGCCGCAGCAGAGCAACCCATGCGACGAGCGAGACCAAGCAGTTCCAGACTGGTCATGCGATAGCCGGTGTTGATGAGATTGTTGATGGCCTTGGTGGCCTGACCATCGCCGACCCGTTCGCTGCAATGGAACACCTTTGAGCTGATCGTTCCCAGGATTTCCTGGGTCTTGTCGAAAGCCGGCTTCGGTCCCGATGCCATTATCGTGATCTGGCCCGCGATCGCCGATGGCACCCCTCCGGCCACCGGGGCGTCGATCAAACCGATGCCGCGTTCAGCGAGCCTGTCCGCGAACTCTCGTGTCGTGGCAGGGATACCGCTGGTCTGGTCGACGACCACGGACCCTCGAGAGAGATGCTTCGCGATCCCGCCATCGCCGAACAGCGCCTGCTCGACATTGCTGCTTTTGGGAAGGCACAGGATCACGACCTCGCATTGCTGCCCCATCTCGGCAAGGGAGCGAGCACCGGTTGCGCCAAGGTCCTCCAGATCGGCGATTGCCGCAGGATTTAGATCCCAGACCAGAAGGTCGTAGGGACCGGCCAGATGGCGTGCCAGCGCGCGTCCCATCGCCCCGAGGCCAATATAGCCGACTTTCAATTCGTCTCTCCCCTGTCTGCCTTCTGCACGTCTGCTTCCTGCGCAGCCTTGCGCAGGGCGACCGATGGCCGGTACCGGGAGTCCCCGGTCCAGGCCAGCAGCGTATCAATCACTTTCACGATTGTGGACAGTCCGATCGAACGCGCCCAACTGATTGGTCCATTCGGATAATTGACGCCGAAACGCATTGCGTCATCGACCGCGTCGGCATCCGCTACGCCCTGCATGACCGCTTCGAAAGCCTCGTTCGCGATCATCGCAACGGTTCGCATCACTACGAGCCCCGGCCAATCCGGCAGGCGGGTGGCCGAGATGCCTTGTGCGGCCAGCGTCGCGACAAAGAGGGCTTGTGTCTCGGCGTCGACATCTGGCGAAGTGGTGAAACCAATGCGCTTTGGTCCCGGTCCGGCGTCGGCCAACAGATCACAAAGGATGACCGGCACGCCGATCTCGGTGCTGCGCTCGGCGGCAGTGCGGCCATCGGTCAGCAGAACTGCGGTGTCACCTATACTGCCGGCATCGCTCCGCCCGGCGGTTACACCGGGAATTGGGGAGATCGCCGGATCGGCTGGCTCGGACATCGGGCAAGGCTGAGCGCTATCGGGCGTGTAATCGTAGAACCCGCGCCCGGACTTGCGACCCAGATGGCCGGCATTGACGAGTTCGAGCTGGACGATCGATGGGCGAAAGCGTGGATCTTGGTAATAGGCGTCGAAGATCGATCGGGTCACGGCATAATTCACGTCGTGCCCGATGAGATCCATAAGCGCGAACGGCCCCATCCTGAATCCGCCTCCCTCGACCAGCAATGCGTCGAGCGTAGCGGGATCCGCGACCTGCTCCTCCAGCAGCCGCAACGGCTCCGCGTAATAGGGGCGGGCCACACGGTTGACGATAAAGCCCGGTGTCGAACTGGCCATCACCGCGACCTTGCCCCAGGCCTGAGCCGTCTTCCGGACCTTCACAGCGACTTCGGGATCGGTGGCCGCTCCCGAAATCACTTCCACCAGCTTCATGACGGGAGCAGGGTTGAAGAAGTGCATGCCTACGACGCGCCCAGGCCTTTTGGCGTCGCGCGCAATCGAGGTGATCGAGATGGAGGAAGTGTTGGTCGCGATGACAGCATCGGCTGAGAGGACGGCTTCCAGCGCGCTGATCAATTCGCGCTTGATCTCGAGGTTTTCCACGATGGCCTCGATCACCAGGGCACAATCGCCAAGTGTGTCGAAGTCCTCGGAGATTGTCAGGCGCTCGGCAATTGCCGACATTGCGTCGGGTTCCATCTTGCCTCTGGTGACAAGCGCCTTCAATCCATCGAGGGTGCGCTCGCGCCCGCGCTGCGCAGCACCAGGTGCTGCATCGTAAAGCCGGACACGATGTCCGGCCGCAGCTGCGACTTGCGCGATTCCCGCGCCCATCGCACCCGCACCGATGACGCCGATCACAACCGTGTTCGGTAATGCTCCGGTTCCGGTCATGCTGTCACCCGCCGTTTCGCGACAACAGCTGCACGGGCAGGGGCATAACCGGACTGTCCCGTCATCGCCAGGATTGCGCTCGTCACGTCGAAGTGACGCGCGAGGCCGCCACGGGTCACCCGTTCGATGGGACCGTCTGGATAACCAAGGCCAAGCCGGCAGGTCGTGTCGATCGAAGCGGCATCGGCAAGCCCTTCGTCGAGAAAGCGCAAGGCATCGTTGTATTTCGGACGGACCAGGTGATCGATGATGCGACCGGGCCGATCGGCGCAGACCGCGACCGCAAAGCCGGCCGCACTGAACAGCGCGCGCGCGGCAGCAATGGCGTCGGGCGAAGTCCCCGGCTGGCGGACGATCTCGATAAGGCCCGATGGCGCATCGTCGCCGTTGCGATACCGCGCGAAGCCGACGACATTGGATCCCTCGCGGCCCATGTCCTCGCCAGTGTGGACACCTAGACATTCGGTATCCAGCTCGACCAGAACGCAGACCTTGTCTGGATTCTCTGCATATCCGCCGCCGAGATGGACGAGCACCTCGCCATCTCGCACCGCTTCGGTGACGAAGGGTTCTCCAGCGTCGAACGAGCGTCCCTTGCCGGCGCCCACGATGCTGTAGCTGGGTGCTTCTTCCGCAACCGGCGGGATGTTCGCACCGAGCAGGCCGGAACCCGATTTGTTGCCGAGCTTCCCAGCGGCAACCATGCGCCGCGCAAGCGGCGGTACTGCCGCGCGGCGGTCCAGCGTGATGGGATAGAATGCTTCGCCCAGGCGAACCTGGGTGTCATACCCGATCATGTCGAGCAAAGTGCATGGACCCATCTTGTAGCCAAGCCCCGCCGTGATCGCGATGTCGATGTCTTCAGGTGTCGCGAGGCCAGCCTCCACGGCGCGGATGACATCATTGTTGAAGGGGACAAGCAGGGCGTTCAGAATGAATCCGGGCTTGTCCTGCGTCTCGACCGGCTTCTGTCCCGCAGCTTCGGTCCAGGCCCAGGCTGCCTGGAAGGTCTCGTCCGAGGTGTTGATGCCGCGCGACATCTCGATCAGCTTCATGAGCTGGGCCGGCAAGCAGAAATGCATTCCGACCACTTTGTCCTCGCGTCCGCAGCCGCCAGCGATCTGGGTGATCGAGAGCGTCGAGGTATTGGAGGCAAAGATCGTCTCGGGTTTGCAGACCGCATTCAGCTCGGCGTAGAACGCCTGCTTGACCTCCAGATCCTCGAAGATCGCCTCGATTACCATATCGCAGTCTGCGAGGTCCGCCAGATCGGTGCTGTCCGAGAGCCGCGCCATCGTGGCGTCGCGATCCTGTTCGGTCATTCGACCGCGTTCCACCGACTTGTCGAAGAACTTGCGGGTTCCTTCCCGCGCCGATGCCAGGCCTTGGGCAGACCGGTCGAAACAGATGGTTTCGAAACCGGCGCGTGCTGCCACGATTGCGATTCCCGCGCCCATGGTGCCGCCGGCGCCGCAAACGGCGACTTTCCTGATAGTGGTCATTTTGCTCTGAAACTCCGTCCGATAAGCTGGCGGTGGATCTGGTTGGTGCCTTCCCAGATCTGGGTAATCTTCGCGTCGCGCATCAGCCGTTCGGCCCGATAGTCGCGGCAGTAGCCGTATCCGCCATGGAACTGGACGCATTCGGTCGCCATGCGCATCGCCAGGTCGCTGGCTCGCATCTTGGCAACTGATGCCTCGAGGCCGATGTCCTGTTCCCCGGCATCGACGAGAGCGGCAACGTGGTCGATCCACTTTTCGAGCATGACCAGTTCGCTGGCGAGGTCGGCGAGGGTGAACTGGTTACCTTGGAATTCGATCACCTTCTGGCCGGATTGCGAGCGCTCGTTGCCGTAGGAGACCATGTCCCGGAACGCTGCGCGGGCAATGCCTCGTGCATGAGCGGCCACCGAGGGACGCGACTTGTTGAGCGAGGCGAGAAGGATGGCGAGCCCGTCGCCGGGCTCGCCCAGCAGGTTGGCGCGCGGCACCCGTACGGCGTCGAATGCCAGGGCGCAGGTCGACGAGCCATGGTGGCCCATCTTTTCCTCTCGCGATACGACCTCGAACCCGGGCGTTCCTTTTTCCAGGATCAGGGCAGAGATGGAACGCTTGGGGTCGTCGATCCCGGACCATTTGCCGAAGACCAGCAGCAGTTCGGCCACATCGCCGCTCGTAATGAAAATCTTCCCGCCATTGATGACGATATCGTCGCCATCGGGCGTGAAGCTGGTTTTCATTCCGGTGGCGTCGGATCCGGCTGACGGCTCGGTAATGGCAAGGGCACCCAATGCTCCCTCGGCAATGCGAGGCAGCAGGCGCGCCCGCTGCTCGTCGTTGCCATATTCGATGAGCGGCTTCATGCCGTGGTAATTGGTGGCATAGATGATCCCGGTCGCTGCGCACGCTTCGGAGATGAGCGTCACGACTTCCAGGTAGAGCGCATAGGACATGCCGACGCCGCCATAGACTTCCGGGACGAAGATCGCATTGAGGCCCAGGTTGTTAAGCGCCTCGACGTTGTCCCATGGGAAGGTGCCGGTTTCATCGACGTGTTTCGCATTGGGTGCGATGACATCATCGACGAGCCGCTGGACCTGATCGAGGATCATCCGTTCCTCGTCGTTCCAGGCTCGCGCCGCAAGAGTTCGATCGAACAATTTCATCAGTGATTGATCCCCTGTCCGCCGTCGACATAGATCGTCTCGCCGGTCAGGAACGGCAGGTCCTCGACGAAAAGGGCAGCGACCAGCCTCGCGACATCACCCGTCGCACCTGGCGCACCGACGGGGATGCGACCCGCCATCCAGCTGGCGACCTTGGGGCGTGTCAGATAATCGCGGTTGAGATCGGTTTCGATGTAGCCGGGCGCGACGTTGATCGCCCGGATTGCGTCGCCGGCCCATTCCACGGCCATCACGCGGGTCATCGCCGCGACGGCCGCCTTCGAGGCGCAGTAGGCGAGGTTGTCGCGGACGCCCAGCTTGTCGAAGAACGAACCGATGTTGACCACCAGCCCACCGCCCTGGCGCAGCAGCGGATAGGCTTCGCGCGCCGCGATCATGACGGCGGTGGCATTCAGCGCCATCGTGCGGTCGAAGTCCTCGACGCTCAGGTTTGCGATCGGTCCGGGGATGTGGATTCCGGCGTTGTTGACCAGACCGGTCACCGGTCCTCGTTCACCGATCGCTGCGAAGGCCTTTCGGACAGCGTCTTCGTCGGTCACATCGCAGCGCATGCCATTGCCGGCAGGTGCCTCGCCAGATCGCGAAAGACAGGTTACGGTCATGCCTCGCGCCGCGAGTTCGACAGCAATGGCAGCGCCGATCCCCTTGGATGCGCCGGTTATGACGATCTGGCCATCACGCATCGCTGAACACCGCTTTGCGCTTTTCTTCGAACGCGGCCATGCCTTCCTCGGCGTCGCGCGTACGGTATGCGAGGGTCGAGAGGTCGGCTTCGATGCGCAGTCCTTCGACAAGCGATACGTCGCCGGCGCGCTGGACGGCGCGGCGTGCGAGTTCGAGCGCTGGCAGGCTGTAGCGCGTGAACCTGGCAGCAAAAGCGAGACCTGCCTCCTTCAAGTCGCCATCCGCCAGAGCATTGATCAGGCCGATCTGCTGCGCCTCCTCGGCGGACACGTTGCGACCGGTCATGATAATCTCGAGCGCCCGCGCTTCACCCACGAGACGAGGCAGGCGCTGGGTACCGCCGTAACCGGGAATGAGACCCAGTTTGATCTCCGGGAGGCCGAACGCAGCGTTGGTCGATGCGATACGGAACGTCGACGCCAGTGCCAGCTCCGCGCCGCCGCCGAAAGCGTAGCCGCCGACGAGTGCGATCGAGGCCACCGGCAGCGTGTCCAGCTTGGCAAAGACGCTCTGCCCCAGTTCCGCGCCGCGCTTCTGTGCCACGAGGTCGCGCCCGCGCAGTTCCTTGATGTCCGCACCTGCGCAGAAGGCCTTGTCTCCCGCGCCGGTGATCAGAAGAGCGCGCACATCGGACATGGCCGCGACGGCATCGATCGCGGTACCGATGTCCTTCAGGATCGCGAACGACAAGGCGTTGAGCGCCTCTGGACGATTGAGAGTGAGGAGGGCGCAGTTACCTTCCCGGCTCAGTTCAACTGACATGGAGTGCTCCGGATTTTGGTTGATAGCGAACGGGTCGAGGCGCAAGTTCGCCTTTCTCGACCATGGCAGCGAGATCGCGTTTCAGGATCTTTCCGCTTGCGGTCAAAGGCATCGCCGGCATTGAGACGAACCATTCAGGCATGTCGAACTTCGACAGGTCCTCGCTGGCAAGATGTTCGAGAAGTTCGTCCGGTTCGAGCGAACCGATGATCGCGAGGCATACCTTTTCGCCCAGGCGCGGGTCGGCGACACCGAATGCTGCGGCTTTCTCCACCAGAGGATGGGTGAGCGCGAGTGCTTCAATCCGCGAGGGGTAGATGTTGTGCCCACCCCGGATGATCACATCCTTGATGCGCCCCTCGATGCGCAGGTTGCCCTGGTCGTCGAACGAACCCAGATCACCCGAAAGCATGTAGCCATGCCTGTTGAAGGAGCGTTCCGTGGCTTCCTGATTAGCAAAGTAGCCAAGCATGAGACAGGCGCCGCGTCCCCCGATCTCGCCGGTCTCGCCAGGTGCCAGTTCGCGGTCCGGGTCTGCCGGGTCCCAGATTCGCACTTCGTAGGCGCTGCCCCCCCGACCGCAGGTAGATATCCAGACATCGACCGGGTCGTCAGGGTGAGTGTACTGATGTGAGGAGCACTCCGTCATTCCGTAGATGTTCTGCGGCACGATGCCCTGGTCGACGAAGCCCTTGGCGACGACTTCCGGAATGGGGGCCCCAGCCATGTAGAACGTACGAACCGATCCCAGCCGGGCGAGGCCGCGCCTTTTTTGTTCCGAAAGCAGTTCCATCGCATGGGTCGGAACACCGAGAACATACGTCGCCCCCGTTTCCATTATCCAGTCCAGACGGCCGGTTCCCGATGGCGCATCATCGGTCACCATCTGGCCGCCGCAAACCAGCCACTGGCCGACGGCAACCCAGGCGATATGGTGGGAAAGGGGGCTGAGCGATAGGATCACCGCCTGATCGTTTAGGCGCCAGTCGCGCGCCAGTTGCCGTGCATTCGCAAGCAGCGTGTTGCTCGAATGCATGACGCATTTCGGGCGGCCGGTCGTCCCGGATGTAAAGGCGAGATAGACGACTGCATCCGGATTGCCGTGCGGTTCGCGATGTTGCGGACCGGTGATGCACAGTGGCCAGTTGGCAGGCGTGTAGACATGACGAAGCGAAGGCACGTCCGAAAGCATCGCCTCGAAATCCTTGGTCGCCCGGTCGGCGCCCCAGCCTGGTTCGGTGACCAGGGCCGAGGCTCCGATTTCCTTCAGCAGAACAACGATCTCGCCGCAGTTGTAACTGCGGTGCAGCGACGGGTTGCATGCGAGCCCCTCTCTCGAGCAGGCGAGGAACGCGATAATGGCCTCGGCCCGGTTCGACATCCAGATCGAGACGCGATCCCCCGCTGTCAGGCCGCGTTCGCGCAGGTCGTCCGCCATCGCGTCCACCCTGGCCTTCACGCTCTGCCAGTCGAGCGACTGTTGGCCATCGCGCAGTGCAGGTGCATCGGGACGCAGCTTCACCTGCGCAGCCAGCAGGCCATAGAAGGTATCGTCGCGCCAGAGTCCCGAACCATAATAGGACCGGGATGTCGCGGGATCGTGCAGGGTCAGGAATGGACGCATTCGTAATCTCTCATCGACCGATTTTGGCGGGGTCCGGCTTGCGCCGTTCAGCGAAGCTCGCGCCAAGTTCCTTGGCTTCGGGCGATCCCAGGTACTGGCTGAGCAGCATGTCGTGGGTGACTCGCGACAGACCTCCGACACCGCCGTGGCGTGCATTGAATGCGCCCTTGATGGACGCTAGGGCAAAGGCGCCGCGCTCGGCGACCTCGAGAGCAAATTCGCGGGTCTTCTCGGCAAGCTGATCGTCAGCAACGACCCGGTTGATGAGGCCGATTTCCTGCGCATGGGCTGCGGTCATCTTGGGATTGGTGTACCAGATTTCCTTGGCGCGCTTCTTTCCGACCAGGTCCTCGAGATACCAGGTGCCATAACCCGCATCGAACGACCCCATCATCGGGCCGACTTGCCGGAAGATCGCACTTTCCTTGGCAATGGTGAGGTCGCAGACGACTTGCAGCACGTTCCCCCCGCCGACGGCAAATCCGTTGACGCTGGCGATTACCGGCTTTTGCAACTTGTCGATCGCCTCGTACATTTCCAGCACCGGCAAGACGCCTGCGTACAGCTTGGTATCCTCCATGCCGTCCTTGCGCCCGCCGATGCAGAAGAAGCGATCGCCCGCACCCGTAAGCACGACGACCCGGGTTCGGGTTTCACGGCGAATTCCCTCGATGCAGTCACGGATTTCGTGACACATCGTCTCGGTAAACATGTTGCCGTCGTCCGGACGATTGAGCGTGATGGTGCCGATCACGCCGTCTTCTTCGTACAGGATTTCGCTGAAGCTCATGTCGTCGTTCCTTCGATGCTGGCCGTCCGTCGGGAAGATCGGCCATTCAGAATTTCGCTCGTGTGCTGGCCCAGCAGCGGCGGGGCAGAACGCGGGTAACTGGGCAAGTCGTCGATCCGGATCCCAAGGCCGATCTGGGGCACCCGCCGGCCATCTCCGGCATCGATGGCGTAGAACAGGCCGCGGTCCTGCAGAGCCTTGTCACAGGCGACCTCGTCGACCCGGTTGATCGGGCCGGCAGGGACGCGTTCGGCCGCGAAGAGCGCAAGCCAGTCCTCGCGCGTGCGGGTGAGCAGGATACGCTGAATGTCGGCGACGATCGCTTCGCGGTGTACGCGCCGCAAGGCATTCGATCCGTACTCCGCGCGCGCTGCATAGTCGGGATCGCCAAGCGCAGCCCAGAACCGCTTCCAGATGGGGTCGGAGCCAAGGCCGAGCGTGATCGGCAAGTCGGCCGTTTCGAAAGCCTGATAGATGGCGATGACGCTGTCCGTTCCACCCGATCGTGTGGGCACTTCACCGGAACCGAGGTATGTGGCGATCCGGCAGGAAAGAAATCGCGTCATGCTCTCGACCAGGCTGACATCGATCTTGCGTCCGCGACCGCTCCTTTGCCGATCGAACAAGGCTGCCAAGGTGGCCATGGCCGCATCGTGGCCCGCCAGCATGTCCGCGGCCGGCGCGCCCACCTTCTGCGGATCGCCGCCAAGGGCTCCGGTCAGGTCCATGATTCCCGAATAGCCTTCTGCGATCAGGTCGTAGCAGGTCAGTTCCGCTCGCTCGCCGCTCAGGCCAAATCCGGTGATCGAAACATGCACGATGTCCTCGCGGATCTGGCTCAGGGAGGCGTGGTCGAGGCACAGCTTTCGCTGGATGTCGGGAGGCTGGTTCGTGACCACGACATCGGCGCGGCGAACGAGATCGTGCAGATCCGCTCGTCCCCGCTCCTGCCGCAAGTCGAGAACGACGCTGCGCTTGTTGCGGTTCATTGCTGCGAACCAGAGCGCCTCACCGTCGAGAAAGGGGGGGCCCCACTGCCGCGCATCGTCGCCCTGCGGACGTTCGACTTTGATGATGTCAGCCCCGAAGTCGGACAGAAGCATGGTGGCGTAAGGTCCGGCGATCGACGTCGTGAGATCAAGTACGGTGATCCCCGTGAGCAGGGCGAACGGCTCACCGAGCGGCGCGACCGGCAGCCGATCGACTGGCAGCCCATCGATCCCGGGCGTCGTTCCTGTTCCATCCATTCCGCAGCAACCTCCCCAGCCGGCTGATCCGGCGTTCGGAAGGTCTCGATGCAAGCGATATGCCAAATGCAAAATGGTGCGGCGCAATGCTGTCGTGCGCGTGTCCGTTGTCCTTGGCGCCAACAGAATGTCTTTTCTGTGCGCACCGGTATCGAGGCTTTCCCCACCACGAAGCTCTAAGATCAGGCTTTCCCGGACCGGTTCGCGTCCCGTCCCGGAGTAGCCGATCGACGGCCGCAAAACACGAAGGCGTGCCGGCTCGGGACCCGGTCGCCCGCCACCCGCGTCGGGTGCTCGCGGATCCGAGACGACCCTGACTGCGGTGAGCCTGCCAAGGGTATGCAGCCGTGCAGGCTCGACGATGGTACCGGCAAAACGGTTCGGCGATTGGCGGAATGTCCTCTTCTGGAGGACGGCGCAGGCTGCGTAACGCATGTCGAGATCGGCTCCCCGTTGTCCTCGCGGTCAACACGATGTCCGCCTGATATGCACAGCGGCCTTGGGGTGCCCAGGTGCTCGATACCCTTTCGTGAGCCGGTTCCCCGGTGCGCGGCCTGTTTCTGGACGGCTGGCATGAGGCTTGCAGAGGCCGGTTCACGATTTGCGAAAACGCGGTTTCTCGGAAAGGATCATCAATGACATTTGCCTCGGACGCACTGGCGGGACGCGTGGCGCTTATTACCGGCGGTGGCAGCGGCATCGGCTTTGGCATCGCCGAAGCCTTTGTGAGGCATGGCGCGCGGGTCGTAATTGCGAGCCGGGACGCTGCCCGGCTCGAAGGTGCGGTTGAGAAGCTGCGCGCACTGGGCGGAGAAGCCATGGCTGTCCAGGCGGATGTACGATCCTACGATGATGTGGAGCGGGCTGTCGCAACGACTGTCGAAACCTATGGATCGCTCGATGTCATGATCGCGAATGCAGCCGGGAATTTCGTGGTTCCCGCCGCGACGATGAGCCCCAATGCATTCAAGGTGGTGATCGATATCGACCTCAACGGCACCTTCTTCTGTGCCCGTGCCGCACACGAGGCCCTTGCAAGATCCGCCTTCGGTGGTCGATTGATCGCGATCTCGACGACGCGCGCGCTTGAGGGGTGGCCCGGCTGCGCGCACGCAGGCGCCGCCAAGGCGGGGATCATGTCGCTTATGCGAACCCTGGCAGGCGAGTGGGGTCCCGATGGCATACGTTGCAATACCATCGCTCCGGGCGCGATCGGAGACACCGAGGGGGTAAAGCGCATCTATGAAGACGCTGGGCGCGCGGCTCATCAGCTTTCCTCGATCCCGCTGGGGGCTTTCGGCAAGACCGCGGACATCGCCGATGCTGCTGTCTTCCTGTGTTCTGACGCAGGCTCCTACATCAGTGGCGCGGACATCGTGGTGGATGGCGGCCGTAATCGCAGTCGCGCAGGCGGTGTGCCTCCCGAAGTGCTGGCCGAAGCCGCGCACGCAGGAAAGGCTGCGTAATGGAGGATTTCGCGCATATCGAGACTGAACGGCAGGGCGCCGTGCTGGTGGTGCGGCTCGACAACGAGGCGGGCCGCAACGCGCTTACCCGCGAGATGCGGTATTCACTGAGAGATCTCACGCGGGCGATCCAGGATGATCTTTCCATCCGCGCCATCTACTTGACCGGCAAGGGCAAGAGTTTCTGTGCCGGCGGCGATCTCAATATGCTCACGAAGGCGTCGGAGCCGTGGGACGTGCATCGTCGCTTCAGCCATGCTGCGACGATGTTCCCGCCGCTTCTTACGCTGGACCGCCCGGTGGTGTGCGGAGTGCGTGGTCATGCGGTGGGGGGCGGCCTTGGCTTAGCCCTCATGGCCGATCTGATCGTCGCGGGCGAAAGCGCAAAGTTCTCGGCGGGTTTCTTCCGGCTGGGCGTTGTGCCCGATTGCCTGGCGATGTTCACGCTTCCCCGCCTTATCGGGCTGGCGCGAGCGCGCAATTTCCTGTTCACCGATGCGACCTGGACTGCCGACGAGGCGGTTGACCTTGGGGTGGCGCTCAAGAAGGTGCCGGACGACGAGGTGGACACGGAAGGTCTGGCGTTGGCCCATCGTCTTGCAAATGGTCCTGCGCAGGTCATGGGACTTTCCAAGCAGTTGCTTCTCAGAACCTTCGAGAGCAGCGTCGAGGAGATGATGCGAACCGAGGGCCTCGGGCAGGTCCTCGCAATGTCGAGTGCCGAATTCCAGGAAGGACTGGCCGCGCTCGTCGAGAAGAGGCGCCCGGAATATGCCGCCGCGGCTGCGCGTAGCGCAGTTACTGATGGAATGGGCGGTCCTCCGCCAGTGGGCGAGTAAATCGGTTATGTCCCGGACAAAAGCCACCACCCCTTATGAGATCGCCCCGCAGCTCGAACGAATTCGCGACGAGGTGCTTTACGCAGATGTCTGGGAGCAGCCTGAACTCAGCAAGCGCGACCGCAGCCTCGTTACTTGTGCCGCGCTCGCAGCATTGTGCCGGACGCCGGAACTGGAAGCGCACATGGCTATCGCCATTCGCAATGGCGTGACCCAGGACGAATTGCGAGGTCTCATCACCCATATCGCATTTTATGCGGGTTGGCCCGCAGCGATGAATGCCGGCCGGGCAGCACTCGCTGTCTTCGATGACGAGCGTGACTGACCAGCATAAGCGCACGCAATCCCGGTCCTGGTCCCACGGCCGGTCCGTGCGGCGTCGCACATGCAAAGCGCAAGGCGGGCGCGAGCCGCTCTGCCGCAAGCCGACTGAGGGATACAAGCAAATGAGAAACCGGAAGGTGTCACGATGACGCTGCGCAACAGTGTAGCCATAGTAGGGGTTGGTGAAAGCGATATCGGCAAGCTGCCACATATGACGGGCCTGGGTCTAAATGCCCAGGCTGCGCGGCGTGCGATCGAGGACGCGGGCCTCAAGCCAAACCAGATCGATGGGCTCCTGACGGCCTATTCCATGACCGAGCCCTACTTTATGCTGGGCTCGGTGCTGGCCGAGTATCTGGGCCTGCAGCCGCGCTTCTGCGCCTCGATGGTCGTTGGAGGTGCTTCTCCACTGGCAATGCTTCACCATGCGGCACAGGCCGTCAAGACCGGTGCGGCGGATGTGGTACTGGTCTGCGCAGGTGAGAACCGGGCGACCGGCATGTCGCGTGATGCAGCTGTTGCCGCATTGAGCTCCGTGGGGCATCCTTATTTCGAGGCTCCCTATGGCGTAGGCATCCCCTCGCTCTACGCCATGGTCGCCAATGCCTACATGGCCAAATACGGGACCACGCGCGAGGAGATGGCAGCCGTTGCGGTCAACACGCGCGCCCACGCCTGCCTTCATCCGCGCGCACAGATGCGCGCGCCGATTTCGATCGATGACGTGCTCACCTCGAAGGAAATCTCCGATCCCCTTCGCATGCTCGATTGCTGTCTGATCTCCGATGCGGGCGGAGCCTTCATTGTGACCAGTCCCGAGCGAGCCCGCGACTTGCCCGGAAAACCGGTACATCTGGCCGGTATTGCCGAGGCGCATACCCACGAGCATCTGCTGTGTGCACCTAGCCTTACCGAGTTTGGTGCCGCGCGATCGGGCGAGGCGGCTTACGCGATGGCCGGCCTTGGGCCGACCGATATCGATGTGGCCATGCTTTACGATTGTTTCTCGATCGTGCCGATCATCGAGATGGAGGAGCTTGGCCTCGCAGGACGGGGAGAGGGAGGCGCCTTCTTCGCCGCCGGCCACGCGCGTGTGGGTGGCAAACTTCCCGTCAACACGCATGGCGGTATGTTGAGCCATGCCCACGCAGGCGCGGTGGGCGGCCTCATGGCGATCATCGAGGCGACGCGTCAGGTTCGTGGCGAAGCGCATGGGAGACAGGTGCAGGGAGCGGGCACGGCTCTGGTGCACGGTGAGGGGGGAATCCTCTCGTCGCATTGTACCGCCGTTCTCACCGCCGAGCCACGCTGAACAGATTTAGGAGAAGATCATATGACAACGCCGCGCGGCATGTTTTTCGACGATTTCACGATCGGTCAGCAGATCGAGACTCCCCGAAGGACCATCACCAGTACCGATATCGTCAACTTCGCTTGCCTTTCAGGAGATTTCAACGGCGTTCATACCGACCATGAATACTGCCGCACGACGCCATTCGGCGAACCGATTGCCCACGCCCCCCTGATCTATGCTGTCATGGGCGGTCTTCAGTATGCCAGCGGTACGAATGACGGAACGCTTCTGGCTGTGCTTGGCATCGATGAATGGCGGATGCTCATTCCGGTCAAGCATGGCGATACCGTACACATGCGCTCCACCGTGATCGACAAGCGGGAGACATCCAAGGACGACCGCGGTGTCGTGTCGTTCAACCGCGAGTTCGTGAACCAGCGGGAGGAAGTGGTTCAGCGCATGAAGGCCACCTTCCTCTACCGCCGACGCCCAGCCTAGTCGGTAAGTTCGACCCGCGGCCGAGCAAGCCGGAACTGGGGCAGGGTGCGTCCGTTCGCATCCTGCCCGAATTCGACTACGACCGGATCGCCGATCTCGACTGTGAGGGCATCATTGCCTAAGATGTTTGTGATCATCCGCGGACCTTCCTGCACCCGGATCGAGGCGATCGCGTAGGGAACCTTGTCGCGAAACTCGGCCAGCGGGGCGCGGCGCACGATCGTGAAACTCTCGACGGTCCCCTTTCCTGCACTTTCGAGGGGCTGCAGATCGACCTCCCAGCATGTCGCACACTGGTGGCGCGGCGGGAACTGCACGTGGCCACATGCACCGCATTTCTGGAACTCCAGGCGCCCGTGCGCAGCCGCGTTCCAGAAGCTCGAAGAATCCCCGTTGGCCAGTCCATTCTCCATCGTCATCTCCATATCTCTTGCCGGCGCGTCGCCAGAATGCATCGAACGATATGCAAGGAGCGGACCAACCGCTGACGATCGTGTCGCTTCAAATAGAAATTGACGAAAGTGACCGCAAGAAATACACCAAGGGGGAGAGGAATGGCGGAATCGAGAACAGTTTCCACCGCCAGTTGGGCAGATATGGCAAAATTTGAAAATGACGCTCCGAGGCTTTCCGGCGTTGTCATCGTCAGTCTGGATGGAAAAATACTCTACTCTAGAGGGCAGGGGGAAGATCCGCAGGTTCAGGCGGCAATCACCAACCGGGAGTGGCTGGCCGAAGTGGCAGGTCGCGATGCCTATCCGATTGCGCTTCGAACGGAAACGCTGGTCGCATTGGTGAACCGCTGCAGTGATGCATACATCATTATTCTGTCGCGCGAACCTATCGGCACCGCGATGCGCTTTGTCATGAACGTGGACTTTGCTTTCGACATCTTCACGCAGGTTCTCACGGACCCTTATGATGCGATGGTCGTGATTGATGACAAGGAACGGATATCGTTCGTCTCACCAGTGCACGAGAAGTTCTTTGGTCTCGGCGAAGGTGAGGCGGTGGGAAAACACATCCGCGAAATGATCCCCAACACGCGCCTGCCTGAGATCCTGCGGTCGGGGGTTGCTGAAGTGGGGCAATTGCTTCGCCTCAAGGACGGCGACCGCGTGGTGTCGCGCCATCCCATTCGCCGTAACGGGAAGATCGTAGGTGCCATTGGCCGGGTCATGTTCAAGGGGCCGCAGCAGGTCGAGGAGCTTTCCCGACGGGTCAACAGCCTGGAGCGGCAGATCGCCCAGTACAAGATGGAGGCGAGCGCCGAGAAGCGCGCCTCGCGTCACCTCGATGCCATAATCGGGCGCAGCCTTGCGATCGAGTCCGTGCGTCAGCAAATCCGCAAGGTCGCGCCGCTCGACGTGCCCGTATTGATCCAGGGCGAAAGCGGGACCGGTAAGGAACTGGTTGCGCAGGCGCTGCATATGCTGAGCGCTCGTCACTCTGGTCGTCTGGTCACGGTGAACGCGGCAGCGCTGCCTGCTTCCCTCGTTGAAAGCGAGCTGTTCGGGTATGAAGCGGGCTCTTTCACGGGGGCCGATCGCAAAGGGCGTCCCGGGAAATTCGAGCAGGCCGACAAGGGAACCATATTCCTGGACGAAATCGGCGACATGCCGATGGAGGTCCAGTCGAAACTGCTGCGCGTACTTCAGGACCGCATCATCGAGCGGGTTGGGGGCGACAAGCCCAAGCACGTGGATTTTCGGCTTTGCACCGCGACCAATCGCGATCTTCAGCGTTTCATCGAGGAGAATCAATTCCGCCTCGACCTGTTCTACCGCATCAGTCCGGTATGCATCATGATCCCGCCGCTGCGCGAGAGGCTCGAAGACGTCCCCCTACTGCTGCACCACTTCGTCGCTGAGCTTTCCGGAAAGTACGGGAAGCCGACGCCTGAAATCGACCCGGATGTCATCGATTTCCTGATGGGCCAGCAGTGGCCCGGTAATGTGAGGCAATTGCGGCACGAGGTGGAACGGGCACTGGTCTTTTCCGAGAACGGCCGCCTTGCTGTGGCTGACTTCATTCGGGGGGCCACGCATGCGCCTCGCGCACCAGAACGTGCTCGTAATGCGCTTCCGATGGCCGCTGCTGAAGGTGAAGTCATGAAGGCAGCGATCGAGCAACTCGAGCAGGACTTGATCACCGAGGCGATGGGACGCTTCAAGGGCAACAAGAAAAAAGTTGCCGAGTATCTCGGGGTGTCGCGTTCTTACCTCTACAAGAAGCTGGGGGAATCCGATGCGGAAGCCGAAGTGGAGATTCTCGGCTGAAGCTCCTGTCTCGTGAGCAAGTCGATACGCCTGGAACCTCGACGCAGGTGAAAGATCGTCCACTTTCGCCTCTGTCGATCCCGACCTTCCGCGCCTTGTGGGCGACCACTGTGCTTTCCAACATGGGGAGTACCATCCAGGCTGTCGCAGCGGCATGGTTCATGACCACGCTGACCACTTCGCCGGTCAAGGTGGCGTTGGTCCAGGCCTCGGCCAATCTCCCGATCATGCTCTTCGCCCTATGGGCGGGGGCGGTCGCGGACGCTTATGACCGGCGGCGAATAATGCTGTCGGCACAGCTGTTCATGCTGCTGGTGTCCACCGTGCTTGCGCTGCTTGCCTGGTCCGGACAGTTGTCTCCCGCGGCCTTGCTGGCGATGACGTTTATGATCGGGGCGGGAACGGCGCTAAACTGGCCCGCGATGCAGGTTTTGGTAGGTGAGATTGTGCCCTCTGCAGCGCTGCCTCGCGCGGTGGCGCTGAACGGTTTGGGTGTTAATCTGGCTCGTACGCTGGGCCCGGCATGCGGAGGTGCGATCCTCGCGCTCTTTGGCGCCGCGGTGGCCTTTATCGTCAACGCCGTGTCGTTCATTCCCCTGGTGACGATGCTTGTGCGATGGCGCTACGATGCGCCCGCCCGCATCTTGCCGCGCGAGAAGATTGGCGCTGCAATGGCCGCCGGGCTGCGCTACGCTGCGCTGTCACGGGCGTTGCGTGCGGTGGCCGTGCGTGCCTTTGTTTTCGGTGTTGCCGCCGGTTCCGTTCCCTCGCTGATGCCTCTCGTCGCAAATGACCTGCTGCATGGGGGGCCTTTCGTCTTCGGAATCCTTCTGGCTTCTTTCGGTGCGGGTGCGATCGGCGGTGCGATCGCGAGTGCCTCGATGCGTGCGCGATGGTCCTCGGAACAGATTGTCGCTCGCCTTTCACTTGTGCTGGCGGCAGGTGCGACGCTTGCCGGGCTTAGCCGATCCATGCCTTTGACGACCGTGGCGATGGCGCTCGCCGGTGCAGCATGGCTGACCGTCCTCACCACCTTCAATGTCGTTACTCAACTCTCCTCCCCGCGCTGGGTCGTGGCCCGCGCCTTGTCGATCTACCAGATGGCGACGTACGGAGGTCTCGCAGCGGGCAGCTGGTTCTTCGGGGCGCTTGCCAGCCGGGCCGGATGTACGGCGGCGCTGGCGGTAGCCGGGGGAGGGCTGCTCATTGTCGCTGCAATCGGGCGGGTATGTCCTCTTCGAGGGGAAAGTCTCGACATGGCACCCCGCGCCGACTGGCACTTGCCTGAAACCAGCGTCCCGGTTGAAATGCGCAGCGGCCCGATCGTCGTCGCGGTGGACTATCGTGTACTCACGGACGACAGTGAAACCTTCCTGTCGCTCATGGCCGAGCGCTCTCGGATACTCAGGCGCGATGGTGCTCGCGACTGGATGCTGCAACAGGATCTGGTCGAGACAGAGGCCTGGGTCGAGACGTACCGGTTTGCGACTTGGCATGACTACGTCCTGCTTAATCAGCGCCGGACCCGGGCGGATCAGCTCGTGCACGAGGCGCTGGCTGCGGTGCAGGCACCCGGAAGCAGTCTGGTTGTGCATCGACGCATTCAACGGCAGGCAAATGGCAAGTCTGGCGGGACGGATGGTCATTGCCAAGGACTGGGTTCAGTCGCAAGCGGCGCCATGACGCCTTGATAGGTCGGCCCTGGCGTCGTGATTGGCCCGGGACTTGCATCCACGGCATCGGCGATGACGCCATCCGCCATGGCGGTGCTCGACCCTTGGACAAGGCCTTCTTCAGACTATGCCCGATGCCTTCATCTGCGATGCCATTCGTACACCTATCGGGAAGCTGAACGGTTCCCTCTCGGCGATCCGCGCCGACGACCTTGCAGCTGTTCCCCTGCGGACCCTGATGGAACGCAATCCACATGTTGACTGGCCTTTGGTCGACGATGTGATCATGGGATGCGCAAACCAGGCCGGTGAAGACAATCGCAATGTCGCACGCATGGGCGTACTGCTGGCAGGTCTGCCGGAAACCATTGCCGCCACTACGGTGAACCGGCTGTGTGGTTCGGGATTGAATGCGGTCGGTTCTGCGGCCCAGGCAATCCGCAGCGGCGATGCCGAACTGATGATCGCCGGCGGCGTCGAGAGCATGACGCGCGCACCATACGTCATGGGCAAGGCAGGTAGCGCCTTCGATCGTACGCAGTCGATTGAAGATACGACTCTGGGTTGGCGCTTCATCAATCCGGCAATGCGGGCAGCGTACGGTGTCGACACCATGCCCTCGACCGCAGAGAACGTCGCAGCCGAATGGAACGTGTCGCGCGAGGAGCAGGATGCGTTTGCATTTGCGAGTCAGGAAAAGGCCGCCGCCGCCCAGAAAAGCGGGCGTTTCGCGCGTGAAATCGTCAGTGTCCGGGTGCCGCAGCGCCGCGGGGATCCGGTGGTCTTTTCCGAGGATGAGCATCCGCGTGTAACTTCGATCGAGAAGTTGGCGGCGCTCCGTCCGGTTGTCAGGGAAAATGGAACGATCACGGCCGGAAACGCGTCCGGACTGAACGACGGTGCGGCGGCGATGCTGATCGCGTCTGAAGCCGCAGCGCAACGTCATGGCCTTACGCCGCGAGCCCGAATTGTGGCGATGGCAGCAAGTGGTGTCGCGCCGCGCGTAATGGGTGTGGGGCCGATCGACGCCGCGTTGAAGCTGCTTCGTCTCGGTAACATCGGTATGGCCGACATCGACGTGATCGAACTCAACGAGGCGTTTGCGAGTCAGGCTGTCGCTACGCTGCGTGCGCTCAATGTCGATCCGTTCAATGACCCGAGGGTCAATCCGAATGGTGGTGCGATCGCGCTTGGGCATCCCCTCGGCATGTCGGGAGCGCGGATCACAATGTCAGCAGTAGAAGAACTGCACTTGCGCAAAGGCCGCTATGCCCTTGCTTTCATGTGCGTCGGTGTCGGCCAGGGGATTGGCTTGCTGCTCGAGCGCGTGTGACGGCGAGCTGCTTATTCAAATCTTTAAACGGGAGAGTCAGATGATCGTAAACAAATCGGCATCCGTACCGTCAAGCCTTGCCCCGGCCGAGACCTTCACCGGTACCGTTCGTCGCGATGGCCTCATCGCGGCGCAGGCGCCGGGACGGGTGTCGACCGGGCTGGTTACCTTCGAGCCGGGCGCTCGCACCGCCTGGCATTCCCATCCCGCAGGCCAGATTCTGATCGTAACCGCTGGTCGAGGGTGGGTGCGCGCCGAGAACCAGCCGCGCTATGAGGTGACGGCTGGTGATTCAATATGGATTCCAGCCAACGAGCGACATTGGCACGGCGGGACAGATACGACGGCGATGACGCATATTGCTGTTACGGAATACATCGATGGAAGCGCAGTGACCTGGCAAGAGCACGTCGCTGACGAAGACTTCCTGACGAGTTGACAGTCCCAGATAGGTTTTGCCCGAGCGCAAAGGTTCGAACGGACCGCCATGAACGTTTGGGCAGACGACGTGCAAAGTGCAAACAAGGGGCAGCGGGTTGAAATAGCGGAGGATATGACGGCATGCTTTGGACCATATATTGTGTCGACAAACCCAACACAGCCCATATCAGAGCGGAATTGATGCAAAAGCATCGAAAATTCATGGAAAGATACAGCGGTTCAATACTATTTTCAGGACCGCTGGTCTCCGATGACGACGAAAATTATCATGTCGGAAGCCTTTTCGTACTCAATGGCGATAAAAACGATTTAGAATTGTTTCTTGCGGACGAGCCTTTTGGCCGTGGTGGGATCTTCGCTCAAGTGATGGTTCGCCGAATGCGTATCGGGCGATTAAATCCGGCTGCCACCGACCCTCAGCCGATATCTTAATGGATAATCTAAACCGGGTCGGTAAGTCGGTGTTTCACACTCCGCGTGCTTGCTCTACCAATGCTCCTCTCAGGCGAGATCCCGTGAAATCAGAATTGTTCCGCACCTGTCGCAATCCGGTGCACGCTGCAGCGCTCGCAGCATTGTGTCCAATCTTGCTGGCACCTGCGAATGCTCAGGTCGTCGCTCAAGCGAGTCACCCGGTGCGCGTCCGCACGCTTCAAGGTACGGTTGAAGGGGTTCGAAAGGAAGGTCTCGCAGTCTTCAAAGGTATCCCATTTGCTCGAGCTCCTGTGAGAGACTTGCGCTGGAGAGAACCGGTTGCTCCTCAATCATGGACGGGCGTTCGTGACGCCACGCAATTTGCCCCGGCGTGTATGCAGGTCGCAAATCCTGCCATGAACATTCCAAGTCAGCCCGTAAGTGAAGATTGTCTTTACCTAAATGTGTGGTCTCCAAACGAAAAGGGCAAACGCCTTCCAGTACTTGTCTGGATTCATGGAGGCGGTTTCAGTTTCGGATCGACCGCAATGCCATTGTTCGATGGCGCCCCATTGGCTAGGAGAGGTGTGGTCTTTGTCTCCTTAGCGTACCGCCTGGGGCCATTCGGTTATCTCGCCCATCCGGACCTTACACGAGAGTCAAAACATCGCGCATCGGGCAACTACGCCCTTATGGATCAGATCGCCGCGCTGCGATGGGTTAAGACTAACATCAAACGTTTCGGCGGGGATCCGTCGAAGGTAACCATCATGGGAGAGTCCGCAGGAGCGATTTCGGCGGGAGGATTAGTCCAATCCCCCCTTGCAAAAGGGCTTTTTCGCGGGGTCATTGCACAAAGCGGTGCGAGCTTCGGTCCTGAATGGGGAGCTATGAGCACGCTACCGCAAGGGGAAGCAGAGGGCGTTCGTTGGGCACGGGCGGTGGGTGGAGATAACCTGCAAGCGCTCAGAGAGATACCCGCTGACAAACTTATCGCTGCTACCCCTCAGGGGAAATATCCTTTCACGCGCATGGCATCGCTTCCCATTATTGATGGCTATGTATTACCAAGTAATCCGTTCATAATTTACCGGCGTCGACGCTTTAATGACACACCTATACTGATCGGAAACAACGCTTTGGAGGGCGCTCTCTTTCCGCCCGTAAGTGGCGTGGGCGAATACGTTGGGAATGTGACGCGTAGGTTTGGGGATGGCGCCGGTCAGGTCCTCAAAGCCTATCCCGCGTCTAGCGATGCCGAGGCAGCTCGATCATGGGTCGCGATAAAGGGAGACGAGGCTTTCGGTCTCCCCGAATTTACTTGGGCAAGGCAACACCAGCTATACGGCAAAACGCCTGTTTTTTTCTACTATTTCGCGCATAATCCTCCCCTTAGACCGGGTGCCCATCCTGGCGCGGTGCACGGTGCGGAGTTGCCTTACGCCCTTGGAACGATGAGTGCCCGAAAGGTCGAGTGGTCGAACGCCGATCGGCAGTTAGCCGATCTTATGGGAGCGTACTGGACGAACTTTGCCAAATATGGCGATCCGAATGGAAAGAATCTTCCGATCTGGCCGAAATTCGATTCACGTCGTGCGACAACCATGCGGTTCACTGACGAAGGCGCGGTTGCTGGCGGGGTCGCTTCGCGTGAGCGATTGGACTTACTTTCTACGCTAATTTTCGGATCTCAACCGAACTGAGGGGCTCGCACGCTACCTTGGTCTGAGAGCATATAATCAGGCCGCCTTAGCGGGCTTGTTCATGCGGTTTTTTTGAATTTAGGAGCCGACGATGGAATTCAAATCCCGACATCCCGAGACTTTGGCATTGCACGCCGGATGGCGCGCCGATCCGGCGACAGGTGCGGTAGTGCCTCCCATCTTTCAGACGACGTCGTATCAGTTCGCCAGCACGGCTCAGGCTGCGCGCCGCTTTGCCCTGGAAGAGCTTGGCCCGATCTATACCCGGATCGGGAACCCCACCACGGATGTGCTCGAGCAGCGGGTGGCAGCTCTCGAAGGGGGCGTTGCAGCCGTCGCCGTCGCATCCGGTCAAGCTGCATCAGCAATGGCAATCCAAAACCTCGCGTGCGCAGCCGATAACATTGTAAGTGGGACGGATCTGTATGGCGGAACGTGGAATCTATTTGCAAACACATTAAAGAATCAAGGTATCGAGGTCCGCTTTGTTGATCCGTCCGATCCTGAAAATTTTTCGGCTGCAAGCGACGAACGCACCCGGGCATGGTATGTGGAGACTTTACCGAACCCAAAACTTGTTGTTTGCCCAATTGCAGAAATTGCTGCGGCGGGTCGGGCTTCAGGAATACCGCTAATCGTGGACAATACCGCAGCCCCGCTCATTGCACGTCCGCTCGATCACGGAGCTGCCATCGTCGTTTATTCGACTACTAAATACTTGGGCGGGCATGGTACCTCGATCGGCGGAATGCTTGTCGACGGGGGGAATTTCGATTGGAAAGCCGCTGGTGTCCGGCAGCCTATGCTCAATAGTCCAGATCCAAGTTATCATGGGTCGGTTTGGAGTGAAGTCGCCGAATCTATCGGGCCGATCGCATTCTCTCTGCGTGCCCGGACAGTGTTGCTACGAGATCTTGGCGCAGCCTTATCGCCCTTTAACGCCTTCCAGATCTTGCAGGGCCTGGAAACATTGCCGCTACGGATGCCCAAACACTGCGCTAACGCTCAAGAGGTTGTGTCGTTTCTTGAGCGGCACGAGATGGTCGAGAAAGTCATCTATCCTTCGGTGCAGGCAGGCAGTTCGTTGGACCGAGCCTCCAAATACCTGAAGGGTGGTTTTGGAGGCTTGGTGGGATTCGAGCTCACGTCGGGGCGGGAAGGAGGGCAACGCTTCATTGATCGACTTAAGCTTTTTTACCACGTTGCTAACATCGGTGATGCTCGTAGCCTCGCTATTCATCCTGCATCTACAACTCATTCACAATTATCGGTGGAAGAGCGAGACGCTGCTGGAGTGTCGGAAGGCTACGTGCGCCTATCTATAGGCCTCGAACACATTGAGGATATCATAGCAGATCTCTCGCAAGCCTTGGACGATGCAAGCACTTAATCCACCTTTCACGAGCGAATTGCCAAGCGGTGAGAGCCTGCTTAGCAATCCGCTCGTTTCCGGCGGGAGGAGGAGCTGAAGCCTGACGTTCTGCGTGCCTTTGTCGAGGACTTCGGTGTTTACGGTGTGCGCAAGGTCTGGCGGCAGATCAAGTGCGAGGGCTTAGGTGTCGCGCGCTGCACTGTCCAGCGGTTGATGCGAGATCTTGGTCTGCCGGGGGGGGGGTATGAGGGTTGCCTGGCTTTAGTCCGCGCTGGTGGGAACTGGCGCGCACGTCAATAGCACTGGATATAGCTAGACAGCCCGGTGATCGATCAATTCGAGAGGTCATTGATCTCGATTACGGACCAATCTCCAGTTAACTTGCGAACCTCTGAAAGTTTCCGATATTCTTCACTTGACCAGAAATTCCGGAGAGCGTCGGTATTGGGAAATTGCACGACTACTATTCCTTGGTTTGGCCAATTGCCTTCAAGAAGTTCTATATTCTCCCGCCCGCTCCGAACGATAAATTTTCCGGAATATTTGTCGACTACAGCAGGCGCAAAAGGTGCGTATTCCTTAATGAATTTCTCACGGTCCTTGAGGTGCATGAGGAAGACGAGATAGGCGTTGCCGGTTGACATTGTTGGCGAGGCACCGGTTAGGCCCTGTACCGTAACGACATCAAGATACGCGCCGTCCAAACGGATTTCCCGCGCCTCCTGATAGGCATCGCTCCACCAGAACTGCTTGACCCTCATTTGATTGGGAAATCGTGCGAGTAGCATGAAGCGGGGCGTCCAGCCACCTTCCAGCACCCGCAAGTTCACGCCTGGCAGGCCTACAATCGCCTTTTCATAATCATATTGGCGAATGACTTTCAGCATTTCTGGCTGATAGGCTCTCTGGACGGCTGCATCCTTATACCAGCCACTGACAATGAGATATCCCGATTTCTGTTCCGTTTGTGCCTGAAGTGGTGTCTGGGCCAAGATAAAAGCTATCAATCCGGCAAATATCGATCGGCAGCGCATGTCTTTTCCTAATAATTTGACGTTTATAATTTCGAAAAGTCGATTAAAAAATATCTTAATTTACTACAGATTGGCCGTAGTCACAAAAGTCGGTTGAAAAAGGCGAGGGGACAAATTCCGGATGCGTTGCTCGGCGCGTGGAAAACTGGTCACCCTAGCTTTGCGCGGTCAGCGATGCGCCCCGCGACATGGCGGGAGTGTAAGTTAAGCTGTGATCAACCCGGCTTATGCTTTGCCATATATTCCGGCAGGTCCAAGTGAGGCTTCGGCCAGTTCTTATAATCAAGGATTTCCGGCGTCTGCTTTTCAACGCCTCTGAGTACCTGGACGGGCATTGCCTCAAGCGAGGCAAATTTGGTGCCGTGCGCCTTACCATAGGTACGACCGGGTCGGTTGCCCATCCCGAGCCGCGGGTGCCAGCTCGTCAGATTCTGGTACTGGCAAAATGCCGGTGCACTGACCACATCCGGATTCAAAATATCTGCCACTCGCGCACTATATGTTGCTAGGGACTCCCAATAGATTGTCTTACCCGCTCCTTGGGTCGGCCATCTCTCGGGGGTCAGAGGGTTGGGACGTGCCATGCTGGCTGCGGTGGGCAGAAAGACCATGTCGTTCATTACTTCCATGCGCAACACTTTCGTGTCGAGTTCTGCACCTCGTATAATGACGCCGTCAGGGCCCAGCTCGATCTCGAATGGACCGCCGAGGAAAGGCCAGATTTCGCGGGTCTCGCCCGTAATAGGATTGACCCAGCTGTCGAGCGGCTCATCTGTATCGAATTTACAGTAGACGCCACTTTCTGCCGTACGCGCGAGAAAATTACCGTCGGGTAGCGGTCGCCATTGGCCGATCGCTATATTGTTCATGGTAAAAAGGGGATCAGATTTCCGTCGTTCATGTAGCCGTAGATGTGAAGGCGATGCAATGAGAAGACAGTCTGTTCGCCTGCTGCACCGATGATCTTCACGTGTTCGGGTCCTCACCTTCGGGTCTTCCAAGTTGAGTCGCGGCAAGCCAACAGCGCTCGCGGACAAGGAGGACGCCATGCTGCCCGACGTGAAAAACCTTCCCGATTCACCTTTGCACTCCCTGTCTTGTTCGATCAGCGGCCCCTCGGACGTCGCATGCCGCGCGCGAACGAAGAAGCCGCTGGGCAATATTCTTCTATTGTATACTGTCAGGTAAATCTGATATTTAGATATATCCGATACGCGGACAAAACTTTCCTGCTTTGCTTAGATGCGTACTTCAGAGTTTCTGGACAGCCGTTTAACAAAAACGCGGACAGGCGTTTCGCTATGTCCCGGACAGCTGGCGTAGTTTGGTCACGGGTGCCTTGATGTGGTTCAGGCGGTTGTGATTTCGGCTTTCTCAATGTCGGTCAAGAAAGGCGTGGGTCGGGTTTGCAGCTGTCGCCTTCGAGCGTTATGCGGTTGGCATTGTGTACGAGGCGGTCGAGGATGGGGTCAGCGATCGTAGGGCTGCCAGTCATTTCGTGCCACTAAAGTAAGGGTAACTGATCCGTAATCAAGATGGATTCGCGCTTGTAGTGCTCCTCGAGATCTCTAGCAGAACGCTGCGCTGCTGCGCTGCTGCGCTGCTGCGCTCGGTGAGCCTTGGCTGCCCCAGTCGTCGAGCACGAACAGTTGGATGCGGGTGAGCTTGTCGATCAGGCACGAGAAGCGACCGTCGAGCCGGGCTATTGCCAGATCTTCGAATAGTCGGGGCATGCGAATGTAGAGGACCGAGTAGTCGGGCCGGGCTGCCTGACTGGCGAACGCACGCCCCAGCCAGGTTTTCCCCGTACCGATTGGCCCTGTAACGATCAGATGTTCATGCGTCTTGGGCCAGTTGTAAATGCTGATCGAATATTCCTCAGAAGTGCACATTTGGGGAGATTACGACCAGCACTCACACCAGTCGCCCTGTGCGAGCGCCATGACGCTGCGGCGATGCAGCTTGCGGTGCCCGGCAAAGTCGATGTTCTCGATACAGGCGTCGCTGAATCATGGCCGCGCGACCGCAAGCCAGTTGGCAAGCCGCTTTTCGCTGCGCATCGCGATCTCCCGGTCGAGCATCAGGCCGAGCCATTCATCGTGGGCAAGCCCATCGCTTCCCGCCTGTTCGGCAAGTTCCCGGTAAGCGCTCGCGATCCCGGTGAGCCCCACCGTCTGTATCTGATCCAACATAGGGTGCGGCAGCATTATCAGCAGCAACAGTAATTCAGAGCCAATTCTCGGTGGAAACCCCAGGTCACTTCTCAGTGGCAATCAACAAACTGCCCATACCGAGGAATTATCGGCATGCAATTTTCTACCAATAAAATTCTCAGAAATCTACGTATAAGAAAAATTATATTTAGTCTATGAAATTTAAAATCCGCTAATTCTATGATAGTTTTTCGATTGAATCTATAAGGTAATTGCGTTAATTTCAGAATACTAACGTTATGCTGGCGCATCGTTTATAAACTGTAAATTGCCTACTTAAAAATAATAATTAATACTCAATATCGTAACAATAAACTTACGTTTCATTATTCATTGTGCGGACAATGCCAAAATGCGCGTATAAGCTGCTTGACCTGAGGGCTTAAGCTGTCATTGCATGATCAGAATGACAAACGCCAGTGAACGCGCCTATCATGCTATACGAAAGCTTATTCTCGATGGAATTCTGGCACCCGGTGCGCAGCTAACCGAAGAGGAGGTAGCCGCGCACTGCAGTATGTCACGCACCCCCGTTCGGGAAGCCATTCGCCGGCTAGAAGGCGAAAAGATCATCGGCCGAGAGCGGGGGCGCACCTTCGTTAAAGAATGGTCTGATGAAAAAATGCTCGAAATTTTTTCTCTGAGATCGTTATTGGAAGGGCATGTAGCCGAAAGGGCTGCGCTTCGCTCGACAAAAGACCAGATTAACAAGTTGAAGTATTTTCATAAAATTCTTCAATATGAAACTGAAAAACCACGTCCAGATGTTCGTGAATTTGTGCGAATTAATACACGTTTTCACAAGACGCTTTTAGATGCGGCCGATTTCGAAATGCTTGAAACCATCGTGGAAATTACCACAAACGTCCCTATAGTTCACAATACCTTGGACAAATATGACCGGCAGCGACTCAGGGAGAGCGTCTTTGACCATGCCGCCTTGATTGAGGCTATTGAATTAAAAGACCCTGAAAGAGCGAAAGCTATCGCGCAAGCCCACGTTCTAAGGGCAAAAAGTGTGTTATTATTAAGTAAAAAACCGATATCTTAGCATGTTAACAGCCCGAATTGAAAGTTTTTGCGCATATCAGCATGTTGTTCTCTATACTGTCCTGCGAGAGAGGGAGTGGCCAATGGCATGGGTTGGTTTTGCCCGGCAGGAGCGACGTCGGAGAGGATTGCGCTATTCCGGTGATAATGACGTACCGTGAATAATCATTGGCGGCGCGGTTTATCGCGCTGGCCAAGCGTGGAGGCCGTTGTCGGACGACGGACATGCGCAAGGTTGTCACCGCTTTGCTCTATATCGCGGCAAGTGGCTGCTTGGCGGCTTCTCCCCAATGCTTTCCGCCTGGTCTCCACAGTCCAGCGCTATCTCTCGCCTGACGCAACGCTGGCCTGCTCGAAGCCATGAACACGGTGCTGGTGATGAACCTGCGCGAGATAGAAGGGCGCGAAGCCTCGCCGGGCGCCGGTGCAATCGACAGCTAGTCAGTAAAAAACTACCGAAAGTGGCGATCCTTGTGGCTATGATGCGGGCAAGAAGATCCAAGACCGCAAGTGTCTATCCCTGACGGACACCTGCGGCTTCCTCATCTTCATCCTCGTTCATACCGCCGACTATCGCATTACCTCAATGAAAATGTTCCTCACGTTGGCATTTGGAGCAGTGATGCGCTCGCCCATTTCGGCGAGAGGTAAGCGATGAAGATTGCCCCCACGTGGCGGTGGAGCGGCAGTGGCGGGTTTGGCGATGTGGTTTCAGTGATAAAGCCGCGGTGACGATGTTGCTCATTTCGGCCATTGTTTGCCTGGTGTTTATAATGCCCCAACTGGACACCTCGGGAAACCTCCGGCGGATAGCGGCTTGAGTTGATCCACGCGTTTGCGTTGCAGCGAAGGCGTTGATGGCAGGGCAGCCGGATTTGTTCGAGCTTTTGAACCCATATGAAGCGTTGAGCGCGGCGGGCGATCCGCTGGAGCGTTTGGCCGCGGTTCGTTGGTTGCCGCGCTGCGCCGTAATCCCCGCGAAAAGGTGGTCGCCCGCCCTTCGAACCGCTGCTCATGTTCAAGGTCTTGGCGCTGCAGGCGCCTACTCGCTGTCGGACGAGGCGAACCAGTTCGAGATCAAGGACTGCCTCTCCTTCCAGAGCTTTCTGGGGCTCGGGCTTGATAGGACGATGCCCGATGCGGCGACAGTGTGGCTGTTCGAGGCGCGCGTGGTGAAGGCACAGGCAATCGACAGGCAATTCGGCCGTTTTGATGCCCCGCTCACCGACCGGGGCTATCTTGCAATGGATGCCAGATTATCGACGCGAACGTGGTGGCGGCCCCCAAGCAGCGCACGGCCGCGGCGGAAATGGCGGCGATTTAGTCGGGCCGCATCCCCAAGGAGCGGCAAGTTGTAACCCTGCTCATGCTAGCACGCCGCCTAGGCTGCTCCAATCCGATCGTCATGCTCTCGGCTGTACCGGGCGCATGATTGGCTTATCTCGATGCCGAAATGAGCGGTGGCTAGGAATAGCAACAGCACGTCTCCGGACTGGGCCGCCTGTCGGCGAAAAAGCCGCTGAGCTTCTTGTTTCGTCAAGGCGATCTACCGGCAATGTGATCATATTTTGTTCGAAGGTTAAGCGATCACTGTGCACATCCATGGCGCTAGAGAAGTTTGGCAATTTCGGGCATGTCAGTCGGCAAAGGTGCCCGATCTATATCAAGCAATTGATTATAAAGAATATGTTTGATACGCGTCTGCGGCTCGAGAATACGAATGGCCTAAGGTAATCGCCAGTCGGATAAAGTTAGCAAATGACTTCCGTATTTTGTGCACACTATCCAGTTTTCCCTAGTCGGGTGACGATGTGAACGCGCTCACTCCAGCTAAAAAGCGCCGACAAATTCAGGGGAAATATACGATGAACATATCGCAAGCGCTGAAATCGAGAAGGGCCTCGTCGATCGCGATCATTGCCTCAACAATGACGCTTCCGATCATTGCGCACGCTCAAGAGGCTCAAATATCTCCTGAAGCGAATATTGGCGATATCGTCGTGACCGGCGCCAGGCTGCGGCAAGAGAGCGTCCAGTCCGTCCCTATAGCAATCACCTCCCTTTCGGCCGAGGATCTTGAGAAGCGCAATATCAGCAACCTGAATGATTTGACCAATTCGACGCCTGGCGTGTCCATTACGTCAATCGCCGGTGGTACTATGCAGATGGTGTACATACGTGGTCAGGCGCCCGCGAATACAACGAACGATTTGAACGTGGAAGCTAATGTTGGCGTGTTCATCGACGGCGTGTATCAGACGAGCCGCAACACCATCGACATCATATCGGTGCTGGATGTCGGCCGTATCGAGGTCGCCCGAGGCCCTCAGAGCGCACTCTTTGGCCGATCGACGTTCGCTGGCGCCCTGTCTATCGTCAATCGCCTTCCTTCAGACCATTTGGAAGGCGGCGTTCAGATGACAGTAGGCACTAATGAGGACTTCCGCGTGCGCGGCACAATCTCCAGTCCAGTCACCGACAACCTTTCCGTTCGCGTCGGGGGCGGATACCTGACCTACGATGGCTTCGGCAAGAACTTGGCTGATCGTAAGAATAACTTAGGTGGAACCGAAAAGTACGCTGTCAACGCGTCTTTGGAATTTTTGCCAACACCTGAACTAAAAGCCACTCTAACAGGTTTCGTTACGCATTCGAAGTCGGAATTGACGCCAGCGAGCGTTGCGTCGATTGCTATCTTCAATTGCGGTGCGACCAATGCAGCAACAGGCCTATTCCAGCGCTATTGTGGTGCGATCGCCTCGCCCAAAGCGAGTGATCTGTCGCCCGAAATCCCGGAGACTGAGGGTAAAACGCGTCAGATCGCGTTCGATCTCAACTGGCGCAGTGATGGCGTTTCGGTGACAAGCATCACCGCGCTTACCGCCGCTGAGAACATCACCTATAATGACTACGACGGTACATCGCAGGGAGCGGTGTTGGGCGTATGTTCGAGTGGAGCAGCCTGCTTGCCGTTCGGTGCCTATAATCGCCTCGTTCGTGTCAATCTTGCCACCTCGAGCCGAGAACGTGTCCGCACCTTCAGCCAGGAAATTCGGATACAGTCGGATAGTCAGGGGTCGCTGGAATGGCTGGTTGGATCGAGCTATTTCAATTCGCGGATCCCGCTAGCGGCGCTGGGGCTCGGCGCAGACGGCTCGCGACTGGCACCCAACGAGCGATTATTGCAGCCTTCTCCGCCACTTAATCCCGCTGCATTCGGAACGGGCTCCTATGATTTCAGCACGAATCCTTTTTTGGTCGACGATTGGATAAACAATCAGGTCTTCGCCAGTTATAGCCGCGCTAGTACTGAGACGATGTCCGCATTCGGATCGCTTGGATATCGGTTTGGAAACCTGCGGCTAAATGCTGAAGGCCGCTTCAATGTGGATCGCAAGAAGGCTCAGGTTTTCTCGGCGGCAAGCTTCCTTGCGCAGCCCGGCTACAATCAACCTATCAATGGCGTAAACACGCCTGCCGCCAGCGCCTTCCCGGTGGCCGGTCCGAAGTTCGCTCGCACCTTTGACAGCTTCACTCCGCGCTTCACAATGGATTATCAAGCGACGCCGGACATCTTCTTCTACGCTTCTGCTGCGAAAGGAGTTCGTTCGGGGGGCTTCAACACGTCCAATGCAGTTAGCACGACGGGTATCCTTGCTGAAGAAGTAGCTTACGACGAGGAGAGCAATTGGACGTACGAAGCCGGTTTCAAATCTGAATTCTTCAATCGCCGCCTTCTCGTTAACGCTAGCTATTTCCACATCGACTGGACGAACGCGCAGATTACCGCCTTTACCAATAACCCGACTTCGCAAGGCGCGAATGCCATCGTGCGCAATGCAGGTGACCTAAAAACCAATGGTTTCGAGTTCCAGAGTGAATTTCGTCTGTCTGATGCTTTCAGCGTTGGAGGGAGTATCGTCTATTCTGATCCGAAGTTTCAAGCGGGAGCTTACGATTCCTCTACAACCTGCCTGATTGGTAGCGGGCTGGCTGCTACTGCAGCACCTGGCTGTCCGGACGTGATTATCGTTGACACTCCCAGCGGTCAACGCGCGGCGACTTCGCTGAAAGGTCGGCGTCCGGCGCGCTCCGTCAAGCTGCAATGGAACATGCACGCGGTTGCTGACCTCCCCATCGGTCTCGACTGGCGCTTGACTGGTCGTATCGACGTCTCCCGCTCAGGGCAAACTTATGCCGATGCTACTAACATGGCCTCGTTTGGCGGGCGTACGCTCACCAACGTGCGTATCGGGGCGGAGAGCGCGAACTACAGCATCGCCTTCTGGGCAAACAACCTGTTCGATGTCCATTACACCGCCAACACCATTAGCCAGCCTCGCGCTGGCATCCCCTTCGCTTTCTTCCCGTATGAGGTCTATCTCGGTGAATCGCGCCGAATGGGGATCACTGCAGGTTACAAGTTTTGACACTGGCCGGCGCGGAATCGTCCCTCTCGCGCCGGTCCTTTTTTATTGTATGGTCGCAGGCTCCTAGCAGGCGGCCTTCCATGACGAGTATTGAGGTTTAGGACTGATCGCGATTGCGGACTATCTCCATGAAAGTCGCAAAGCGCGTTGTCCGGACTAATCCGAACCCATTACCTCGTCGAGTTGAAGTGAAGGAATGTGTTTGTGACTGAACTGAAACTTACGCGTCGTGAGGGCCTAGGTATGGCAGCTCTTACGGCCGGGCTCGCGGCGGTGCCATCGTTCGGCGCGCCATTGCCTGATTGGAATTACCGGATCGATTTCAAGGACCCGAAGTGGAACCGCGATACTTTCGCGCGATTAGAGGGAAACTTGGATACGACGAAGGAAAAATGCGGCTGGATTAGGGGGCGCGCAATGGGCGTGCGCGAAAACGAGAAGGTACGGCCCCTCTTCGATGTGGATGGCTTTAGTTTTGTTCGCCTGAAGAAGCTGGAAGATGGCAGCTGGCGCAAATTGCTTAGGGAAATCGTCTTCTACCGCGATATCGAGACTGGAAGGATTCTAGAGCGCTGGCACAATCCCTATACCAATGAGGATGTGCGGGTAGTCCCCATCGCAAACGATCCGTTCAATTTCACGATCAGCGAGTTTCAGCCCGAGCCGCCCACCTACGGCGGGTTGAACACGGAGAAACCCGCACCCCGGCCGCTGCTGTTGGACTGGCAGGAGGTGCCCGATGGCACGATCCTGCTCAACACCCGCATCGATCTTTATTACCCCAATGCGCTGCGTCCGGACCACTGGGTGCGTGAGTCTTCTGGTTGGATGAACCGCGTGTCGGAATATTTCACCTATTTTATGAAGCGGAAGGATGTCGTGAACCCGCGCCTGACCCATATTCCTCATGTCGGTTCATGGACGCGCATCACGCCATGGTTGCCATGGATGCTCATGAGCGATGCGCCGGGTCATATCAGCTATGTCACGAGCTATGGATCGGTGGAACGCGGTGCGCAAGACCTGCCCGCCGATCTGGTGGCGGCAGCCCGGGCCATGGGGGAGAAATGGCTCCATGCCCCGACCCAGGATTATGGGCCTTCGCTTTCGAGCCTCGAGAATTTTGCACGCGAGCAGAAGCCGGCGCCAGTCCCAGCGGGTTGGACCGCGCCGCAGCCGCCACTTGCGGTCGGCCCCTTGCCGGCTGCCGGCAAATGACAAAGGGCGAAGAAGAAATGATGCTAGGCAGACGTAGCGCTTTGGGGTTGATGGGCGCAGGCCTCGCCATGGGCGCAGTGACTAAGGTCGCCGCGTCCCGCGTACCTCCGCCTTCACTCGCAACGAGTGAGGGGCGCTTTCGCGCCTATATGATGATGCGAGCTGCCCTCGATGAGCAACTGGTCATCGGCTATGTCAGTGGCAGCTATTTCGGTGTCGTCGGTGCGGAGGTGACGCCGCTCTGGGACGTGGTCGGCGCGACATTCGCCCGCTATCGGAAGCGAAGCGATGGCAGTTATGACGGGGTGACGGGAGAGATCGCCTATTTCCTAGACCCGAAAACGGGAGAGGCGCCCGGTCGCTTCCTGATCCCGTACACCGGCAAATGGGCGATTGACCCACAGATCAACCTGCCTCCCAACCGCATCACATTGCTGCCCACGTTGGACATGACGGTGCCCAAGCTGATTCCCGGCACACGGTTCGATCATGTCATCAAGCATCCGGAGGTGCGCGGCGGCGACGTCTGGATCACAGAGGTGACGCGCGTCGGCATGCCTTCGCCCGCAGGAAAACCCGCATTCCATTATAATGAAATGACTACGCTGCATGCCCAAACGGCTGACCTGATGCTACCCGGTATCGCTCGTATCCCGTGCGAAACCAGCTTCACCAATATCGTCGATTGGCGGCCGTGGATGGACATGGCTGATCATCCTGGTCACCTCACGGCAATTGGTAGCGGCCGTTACGGTGTGCAAATCAAGGATTTGCCACAATGCTGGATCGACGCAACCCGCAAGAGATTTCCTTTGATACTGAACGATCCCGGATCTTTGATCGATCCTTTGTGGACTAGTCTGCCTCCGGCGGGGTCCTGACTATGAAAAGACGCTGCCAAATACTCTTCGCTGTTTCATGGGCGGTTTTCGGCTATGCATCTGTTTTAGCTCAGCCTGAGGGCCGGATCAATGAAACAGAGAGCATCTATCGCCGGCGCTTCGCCGACATGATGGCCAATGGCGGAATCATGACCAGCTATGCTCCGATGGAAGCAGTAGCGGGTGCGAAGCGACCAATTCCATTGCCGGAGGCAGCGGACAAAGAGCACCGTATCAAAACCGCGGCTCTCGATCAGGCTGCAGCCTATGCAAGGGCGAGCAATGCCCGCGCCTTCATGGTCTGGCGTGATGGCAAGGTGGAGCGCGCGGAATATTACAAGGGCGGCGATCGGAACACGCCCATTGTATCCAAATCGTTATCGAAGCCACTGGGCGCCATCGCGATCGGCCGAGCCATTGCCATGGGTAAGATCGCATCAGTCGATCAGCCGGTGGCCGATTTCATCGCGGAATGGCGCGGCACGCCAAAGGCCGCGATTCTTATCAGGCATTTGCTGGACATGCGGGCGGGTCTGATGGAGCAGGACTACAGTCCAGATCCCAACCATCCGCTCAATCGGGCCTACCTCGACCCGGATCATGGTCGCTACATCATAGACTATTATCCCTTAACTCATAAGCCGGGCAGCTATTATGGCTACAGTAACGCAACGGCGGAACTGGTGGCCCTTGTAATCGAGAGGGCGACGGGGCTACGCTATGGCACATTTCTGAGCCAGGAGGTGCTGGTACCCATCGGCGCGATGGGCGGGCAGATTTGGGTCAATCGACCCGGCGGGCTGGCCCATTCGGGCTGCTGCATGACCCTGCCTGCGGAGACCTATCTGCGCCTTGCTATCCTGCTGATGGACGATGGTATAGTCGGGCGAAGGCGACTTTTGCCAAAGAACTATGTAGCCGAGATGGCTAAGGGAACGGCACAAAATCCGTATTACGGCATGGGGGTCTGGGTCGCCGGGACCTATGTCAATCGCCGGGGATTTGGTGCGGTGGGCAAGCCGGGGCCGCGCGTTCTGCACAGCGAACCTTATCTCGACAAAAACCTGTTCCTGTTTGACGGCAATTCCAGCCAGGTCGTCTATATCTCCCGGGCAACCCGCACGATCATCCTGCGCCTCGGTGACACGGCGCCCGCCAAACCGGAATGGGATAATAGCAAACTGCCGAACATCGTCTTGCGCGGCCTCATCCGCCAGACGAGAGAGCATGCGCCCGAGGTACAAGCGCGATGAGTGGGGTTAAAGAGACGTTTTCACAGAAACATCCACCGGAAGGCGTCACAAACATGGAATGTTCGCGTCGCACATTTACGGCGGGAGCGCTGATGCTTGGCGCGTTGGCATTGACAGACCGGGCAGTCGCGGCTCCCGCAAAACAGGCCGACGTGATCATATTAGGCGCGGGTATATCGGGGTTGAATGCTGCATGGCTGCTGGAGCAGCAGGGGCTGAAGGTCATCGTTCTTGAGGCCAGAAAGCGCGTCGGCGGCCGCATATTGAGCCTTCTTGACCAGCCAGGTTATCCTGAAATGGGATTCAATTCCATGGGTGAAGGCTATGGCAGGGGCATAGACGCGGCAAAGCGCGCGGGTGTCGAACTGGTCGATGTGGCGCAGCGCTTTTTTGGCGGGTCACCGCAACAACTATTCCTCGACGGCAAGGCGATATCGAAAGCAGAATGGGCGGCATCCGCGCTCAACCCCTTTCCCGCCGAGCTGAAAACCGCGATGCCGTGGGAAGTGGTCAATCGCCTAGTCGGCGCGCACAACCGACTGGCGGACTTCACCCTCTGGACCGATCCGGCCAATGCGATACTCGACATCTCAGTTTACGATCTACTTAAGTCTCATGGACTTAGCGATGCAGCCATCGCGCTAGCGAACGACACTTCGCCCTATTACGGGCAGACGGCGCATGACGTCTCGGCATTGATGCTAGAGTTTAACGATGGCTTCATCAAAAGCCAACTAGCGGCGGGTCCGCGCGCACTGGCGGTGAAGGGCGGCAACATGCGCCTACCCATGGCGATGGCACGGCAGATAAAGGGCGATCTGCTGCTTGACCGCGAGGCAGTCGCGATCGATGTCGAGCGAGATGGTGTGACGGTTCGCTGCGCTGATGGAGCGACCTTTCGCGCTGGCCGTGTGATATCCAGTCTGCCGCTGTCTACATTGCGCCATGTTCGCATTACGCCGCGGCTAACGGGTCCACAATTTCAAGCGATGGCGACGTTGGCTTATCAACCGATAACGTTGGCGTTCCTGACCGTAGCCGCGCCTTTTTGGGAAGCGGATGGACTTTCACCGGCAATGTGGACGGATGGGGCGCTGGGCGTTGTCCTGCCACAGCGTTTTGGGGCGGATCCCACACAAGTAACTGGGCTGGTCGTGCAAGCGCGCGGACGCCTCGCCGAGTATTGGGATGGTATGGGCCGTGACGAGGCGCTTGCCCATGTGGTGGCGCATCTGGAGGCCATTCGCCCGGCTGCAAAGGGCAAACTGCGGGGCGCTGCCTTGCACAGTTGGGGCCTTGAACGTTTCAATAGGGGGCATCTCGCCTATTTTGGGCCGGGACAAATAGCGGCTTTCGCGCAGGATATCGGCAAGTCTGTCGGTCGCCTGCATTTCTGCGGAGAGCATACAGCGGTCGGCGCGCGCGGGGTGGAGGGAGCATTGGAATCGTCCGAGCGGGCTGCAACAGAGATATTGATGGCCTGATCCGCGCAAAGAGATGAAAAAGTGTTATACCAAATCCCGTTGAGGCTGGCTCATTGGGATACCCAAAGCAGATTTTTCTGATTCACCATTGCGAGCGGCTTTGTTGCGCAAATGCCCAAGGGATTCCGTTCGTGAATCCAGCGGGTTAATGGGCGGCGATGAGCAAACCGCCCCGCGCACGTTACCGCACGACGAACTGGAAGTCCTACAACGCAGCGCTGGCACAGAGGGGTTCGCTTCACGTTTGGTTTGATCCCGGGATGCAATGGCTGTCCGCGCCGATGGGCAAGCGTGGCCGTCAGTCCGTCTTCTCGGATGCCGCGATTTAGGCCTGCCTGACGTTGAAGGGCGTGTTCAAGCTGCCCTTGCGCCAGACGACCGGAATGGTCGCCAGCCATCTCGAGATGGCAGGGCTCGATTGGCCGGTGCCGGATTTCAGCACTTTGAGCCGGAGGCAGAAGACGTTGCTTGTCGAGATCCCCTGTCAGCCCAGTTCCAGACCGTTGCACCTGCTGATCGACAGCACGGGCATCAAGGCGGTGGGCGACGGGGAATGGTGCAGGCGCAAGCATGGTCCGTCCAAACTGTCAACTTGGGTCAAACTCAGCGGGTCGCGTAACCGAGCGCTTTCAAAGGCCAACCGCTACCCGGTGACCGATTTGCGCAACAAAGCCAACTTTTTGTCGACGCGATGGTTTATGCGAAGGCTTGCCTACTCCCGCTTTTCGCGGACGGAGCGAAGAATATGATACAGATTCGCCCTGCCAAGACCGAGTGCAGATGCCACGAGAGGAACTGAATTACGTGCCTGAAAGATGTGGGCTTCGTCTAAGCGACGTACTATGCAGCGGCGGTCTTCGCGCGTCAGGACCGCCATCGACTTTTTCATTGAAAGGAGTTCTTGTCGCAAGATCATATTGACCTGCTCTCGAAGGTCGCCCTTGAATAAAAATTCAGGGATGGGTGCTGGACTACTTACAAAATTGCTTAGGAGCTCGATAGCTGCATCGAATTTAGACATATCGAGGTTTATGCAGAGATAGCCAGCGCGGTTTCCCTGTCGATCTGGAAGTACCGCGCTGATTGATTTGATGCGACCGCCGTCACGTTCCGCTTTTTCGTATGGGCCCACTATAATATTGTTGGACTGCAGTTCGGGATCGTTGCGCAGATTTGAAGGATCGCCAACGCGGCGGTTCGAGAACGCGTTCCATATGCCAGCAATGCGGTCGTTAGCGATATCGTGGATTACTACCTCGGCATGAGGGTGGAGCAAGGTTGCAATCGCTTCCGCGACTGCCTGGAACGCACTCAGATCTGGAGTAATGGCGATCGGCAATCCAGACGGCAGATTTTCAGGACTCTGAGACTTGGTCATGGCGCTTTCGTATCGCAAAAAACACATCACGCCTATCCATGGCTGCAAGATGGCAGCAAGGTCTAGCGCTTTCTGGCAGGCATTTGCGCGCCTCATCGGCCACCAGATTTTCGAGATTTCGATACAATCAGATCTCAGGCGCGGCGTTGGTTGAATCCCGTGGCAATCCGATCAAGAAACAGGCTTGCGATAGCATGATCCTGCACCGAAAGCCCAGTCAGATCGGCGATGGTGATCTCTTCTGGCTTAGTACGGGCAGACACGCCGCTTGCCAGGACCTCACCCAAGTTGCGATCTGCGGCTTCGCTGACCACGCCGCTACGCACGGCGGCGCCGAAATCGCCATGCTCGAGGCATTGTCCATGATCGTCAGTGAGTATCGCGCCAGCACATGCAAAAAGGGTGGGGTCCAACTCAACCTTCCCTGGGGTGTCCGCGCCAAGTGCCACGATATGAGTGCCGGGCATTACCCATTCCTGGCGGACCAGTGGTACTGTGGATGGGGTAACCGTGACTATAAGATTGCAATTACCAATTTCTTCGATGCAGTCGATAGCGCAGGCGCCCACCCTGTTTGCCAAGGCCCTCGCATTTTCCGGTGACCGATTCCATATTCGGGTGGAGGTAACCGCGATTTCCTCCTTTAGCCACTGCGCCGCGAGTTGAGCTTGAAGGCCAGCGCCGACGATGCCAAGATGGACAACTCCCACAGGAAGGGCTGCCCGCGCCGCCAAAACTACAGCCGCCGCCGTTCGCCACGCCGTCAGCATTCCCTCGTCACACAACAAGGCCAGAATATTGCCAGTACGCTGACTCATGGCGAGCATGAGACCGCCGGTGTTCGCGAGGCCAAGGGAAGCGTTGCCATAAAAGCCGGTCGCAACCTTGATGAGGAACGTGTCGCCACCCGGAACAAAGCCTGACTTAACGTGGCAGTCCCCAGCCTCGAAGGTAAGATGAATTGGAGAAGATTGCCAATATTCTCCTCGCGAATGCGCGATCAAGCCCGTCTCAATAGCGTGGATAATCGCGCGTCGGTCAAAGACGCTCTCCAGCTCTTTCAGATCGACAAGGCGAAAACCCGGGCCGCTCATTCGCTCTTCTTGCACCCACACGTCCCGTGCTCCATTCCGTCGCATCATTGATCGCGCGAACCCACGCACCGATCAGCTACACAATATGTCTTGCCATAATGTCCAAATCAAACGATTTGTCAGTATGTGGCTCACAGACCTTGCGTCTACGATGAGCAATGGTCCAATTTGGATGTTTGCATGATGCAGGATAAAGCTGAGAGAACAGGCACTGTGCGTAATGAGGCGCTTCCCCCATCTGCCAAGATTGGCTGGGCGCTTGGTCAATTGCCTATCGCTTGTCACGTGGGGCTGGTATCTTTCTACCTTCTATACTTTGTTACTGACGTTCATCACATACCCCCGGCATGGGCCGGCATTGCGCTGGCGCTGCCGCGGATTTTCAACATTGTGTTCGATCCTGTCGTGGGAAACTGGTCGGATCGGGTCCGGACGCAGTTCGGACGTCGCCGCCCGTTCCTGCTCGCCGGGTCTATCTGGTGGGGAGCGAGCCTGTGCCTTCTATTTGCCTTGCCTGTCGAAGCGGACCAAATGCGCGGGGCTGCCATTTTGTGCGTTGCCTTCCTGCTCGTTTCGGCAGGGCAGACGCTGTATCACGTGCCCTACTCGGCGATGCTTCCAGAGATGACCGAGATTGATGCCGAGCGCATCAGCCTTGTCGCGTGGAAAGAAGCCGTTTCCCGCGTGGGAATTCTGCTGGCGGCATCGGCGGTGCCGGTTATCGTTGCTTCGCATGCTGATGAAGCCATGGGCTACCGATCGGCTGGACTTCTGTTCGGATTGGTCATAACAGGCAGCGGTACATTGGCGTTCCTGGCGACGGCTGGAAATTACTGCGCGTCCCCGACCGCAGTTCCCGACCGGCTGCCGCTTCGCGAACAATTTACGGAGATTGCGCGCAATCGACCGTTCAGGTTGCTAGTACTGAGCTATGTGTTCATCATGCTGGCGGACGAGGTGTTTTCGGAAGCGCTCGTTTACTATGCGGTCCACGTGCTACGACGAACGCCTGCGTTCGTCGGGCAGGCCTATCCCATCAGTTCAATCGCTGCGATTCTCACCGTCCCATTTTGGAACCGATTGGCGGCGAGGAACGGTAAGCGGCGAACGTTCTTCGTCGCTTGCACCGGCATGGCGCTGGCATGGATTGCCATTCTCGTTATACCCGCCAGGCACGGCGCGCTGATGTTGCCACTTATGGGCGTGATTGGAGCATTTAATGCCGGGCTGTTGATGCTGCCGAATGCGATGGTCCCTGAAACGATTGATTTCGACACCAAGCGAACCGGAATGCGACAAGAGGGAGCCACTTACGGGGCTTGGATATTTTGTCAGCAGACGGCCATGGCTGGCGGAGGAATTCTCTTGTCAATGATGCTCGCGGCAATTGGTTACGTCGGCGGATTGGCAAATCAGCCCGCGTCGGTACAAAGGGCGTTGACGCTTATCATCGCTGTCCTTCCCGCGCTCTTTCTTGTTATCGCGATGGTTCTTATTGCCCGCTATCCACTTGGCCGTTTGAAAACCGAAGGTTGACCGTCGCTGAGTCCGCAATTTAGCATGTTTCAGGCTGCATCGCCCTGTATGGTGAGATTTTCCTGGAGGCATAGGGAAAACTGCTGGATCAACTTTGGCACGTTAGGGCGTCTTAGCGTGATAATGTCCAACGTGCTTTGCGAGAAAGTCGGATGCTCGAACTCAATGGCGCGCACCCGACCCTCATGCTGATCGTGCCATGCTGCGCGCATGGGTAGGATCGAAACACCGGCGCCGGAACGCGCGAAATCGCGCAGCGTCTCAAAGCAGTTGGTTTCCAGCAGAGGCCGGGTCAGCACCTGATGGTCCGCGCAGACGCGGTCGAACATTTGCCGCACGCCATAAGTGCGAGGCGGAATAGCAAACGCTATGTCGGCAAAGTCTCGGACATGCACGCTCGCTCGCAAATGAAGCGGGTGGTCGAGTGAAACAACCGCGGTAACCGGCTCCCTGATCTGCGCGATATGTGCAATAGTTTGATCAGCATGGACATTGTAACCTATGCCAATATCGCATTTTTGCGTCTGTACAGCTTCGACTACGGCTGGGGCAGGGACCACATGAAAGTTGAAAAGCACATTGGGATAGCGTTTGCGAAATGCCATCAAGGCTTTGGTCGGTCCTATTGAAGTTATGCTTTCGACCATCGCCACCGTGATTAAGCGAGACGAGCCGCGTGTGTCATTGAGATCGGAGCGCAACGAGTCAAAACCACTGATCACGTTCTCGCAATATTCCGCGACCAGCTGGCCTGCATAAGTAAGCGTAAGCCCGCAAGTCGAACGGCTGAGCAGCGGGGTGCCGATCAAACGCTCGAGAATGGCAACCTGCCGGCTGACCGATGATGGCGCAACGCTGAGTTGCTCCGCCGCCTTGCGGATTGAGCCCGCCCTCACCACCTGCCGGAACGCACGAAGCGGGTCAGGGAACACCGAATTGCTCTGTGCGCGATAGAATCATTGCACAGCAAATGTACGGCAGCTTTTGTATTCGAGCAATGCCTGGGGGTAGGCCGTTGCGGCAAATGCAACGGCGCAATGCGCAGAAAGAATTCTGATCGGGTTCGATTTTCCCTAGCATGGACGCTCGTCTATGAAAGCCAGCGCGATGAAACAGGAATGCGATAAAGGTTCACTGAAGCCCAATGCCGGACTGCTGGATGTCGTGATGCTTGGCGCCGGATCGGCGATCGGATCTTCCATCTTCTCGGTACTCGGTCCAGCAGCACGCGTCGGTGGGGAAAGCCTGCTGTGGGCAATCCTGGCCGCTATGGTGCCGATGGCGATCCTGGCGCTGGTCTACGCAGCGGTAGCATCAGCCGCTCCGCGTTCGGGTGCTTCGTACGAATGGCCGCGGATGTTCATTGGACCACGTTTCGCGTTCATGGTGGCTTGGCTGCGCATTTTCGGGAGCGTGGGCATGCTGGTCACCGGATCGCTGGTCCTCGCCCATTATCTGGCAATCTTGACCCCTCTACCCCCCACCGCGACGATGATGGCGATCTTCACCGTCCTATTTGCGCTCAACCTGTTCGGAATCGCGCTTGCCGCGAAAGCGCAGACATGGCTGATGCTTATCCTGCTTGCCACATTTTCGATCTTCATCGGCGAGGGATGGGGGCGCATCGATCCTTCCCGTCTCGGCGAACTTTGGGGACGGCCTGCGTTCGCTGGCATCTTCCTGACGCTCCCACTTTTGATCAACCTTTTCATGGGAATCGAGACAGCGACCGAAATTGGCGAGGAGGTACGCGACGCGAGCCGCAACGTACCGCTGGGTATCTTGCTCGCGGTTCTGCTGACGTTGGCGGTCTATCTGCTGATCACGATGACGGCGCTAGCGCTGATCGGGTGGAGGGGGATCGCCTCAGGAGATACACCGCTGGTTGTGGCGGCCCAAGCAACTGGGACACGCTATATCGTACCGGTTATGCTGGGTGCAGGTATCTTGTGCCTCGTGAAATCGCTTAACGTCAATTTCATGATTTTTTCACGCAATCTGTACGCAATGGGCCGCGCTGGCGTGCTTCCTGCGCCGCTGGGCCGTGTACATGGAAGTTGGGGAACACCCCATGTCGCAGCGACAGCCGTATTCCTGCTGACCTGTCTCGGTCTTCTTTTGCCTAAAGATCTGGTTTTTCTGTTTACCGCGACGAGCATTCCAACAGTGCTGAAGTACATCTCTACCTGCCTGTCAGCGCGCGCAATGGCGATTCGGCAGCCTGAACTCGTTGCGACGGCGCGCTTCAGACTCCGACCCGGGACCCTGATCGTCGTGGCGATGCTAGGGGCCACTTGCGCTATGGCAATCGCCGTCGCCGCACTGGCAACTGACTGGCGAGCCTATGTCCTGATCGGGGTATGGGCTCTTCTCGGCATATTGTATCGTATTGCGGCACGACGGCACGAGGCAAAGGGGCGCACGGTGGCGTCCAAGGTGCCGCCATGATGCCGCCATGATGCCGCCATGATGCCGCCATGATGCTGAGGGGCGCCATGTTTTTAAACAAGGCACCCTTCCAAAATGGTCAGCGCTTCGTCGATTTCTGCATGCGAATTGAAGGCAGCGGGGGCGAGCCGTATATAGCCCTCATGTGCTGTGACGCGTACGCCTGACCTGTGGATTGCCTCGACTCTCGTGCGGTCGAGGTGCGCGCCGCCGAAGGCACGAATCGACGACGCTGATGAACGCGGCGTGAGAATATCCAGTCCCGCAGCGCTCAGGCGATCGTCGATGATAGCCGTCAGTGGACGCCATCTGTCGCCTGCACCAAACGCCTTCATGGCGGCAATGGTGCGCGGCAGGGTCTCTACCAGGATTTCGACTGCAGAGGATCCAAGCGTCCCGATATGAAAGAAGGCGGAAGCGTTCGGCAACGGCTCGCGGGTTTGCAGGTCGCCGCGGACAGGACGCGAGATTAGCGGCCATCGATCGCGACGCACGTAAAGAAACGCTAGGCCCATGTCGCCGAGTAACCATTTATATGTGCCGCATGCGCAGAAGTCGACGCCGCTTGCCTTGACGTCGATCGGTAGTGTACCGGCCTGCTGGATAATGTCGGCGTAGACGAATGCACCCTTGGCATGCGCCATCTCGCATACCTGTCTCAAATCGTGTTCGGCGCCGTTGAAATGTGACACCCCTGACAGCGCGACCAGACCTGTGGCATGAGTGATCGAGGTTGAAAGGCGGTCGTAATCCGGTGCACCTCTGGAGATGGGAAGGATTGAAACATCGTTCCCTTCCCGGATAAGCGATCGGTACATCGCCAGAGCATCTGCATAATGAAGCTCGTCCGTGACAATCCCGGCGTCAGAGCGCGGCAATCGTAGTGCCTGCAGAACGAGATTTTCAGCGAAAAGCGTGCTGGGGACAAGGCTGATCTCATCGGGTTCGGCATTTATAAGCGAGGCGAACAGGTGTCTGGCCGTGTCTTGCAGGGCCGTTAATCCTTGCTCCCGGTCGTGGCGTGTCAAAAAGTCTGCATATGCATGAAGGCGAGCTGCCGCAACTATGGGAAGCGGATGTCGCGCTGCCGAATTAAGATAGAAGGGCGGCGCCATGAAGTCCATGCGCGACCATGGGAGGTGGTTCTTCACAATCCACCCCCGGACAGGAAGGAATTCTGGCACTTTATGCGCAAAACGGATTGTACCCGTATATCAAGCATCAGCAATCAGCGCGCGCAGATCACGTGCAAAATCATTTCCCGTTCCCCCGAGATAGACCATGTGGCCTGATGCGTAGCGGGTGAAGCGTGTCCGATCCATTGGCACGTTGGCACGGCCAAGAGCGGCTTCGGCCGCGAACATCGGTGTCGCGAGATCGAAGTAGCCCGATGCAACCAGAAGCTTTAGCTGCGGATTGCGACGCATCGCGAGCGCGAGTTCGATTGCGTAACTGCGCGAGGTTGCCACCCCGTCGCGTTCCCAGCGCCATTTGTCAGAGAGGCCCGTCCAGTTGATCGCTGCGTAAACATCATCGATATCCACCTTTAGGTCGCCTCTGAGATACTGATGCCAGGCACCAACATAACTAGGCGTGTACTGTGACATGGCGGGATCGTCGGCAACGCCGTCGAGCTTCAGTCCGGTGCGAGCATGGGACAGCGTGTAGCGGGTGTCGTATACGCCGAGGTCGCGCTTTTCGTGAAGCAGCAGCGTCGTTGAGAAACGATCGGTGGAAACGCGCAGATCTTCGGAAAGGATCAAGTCGGCCGAGAGACCGATCAGATTTGCGATCCGATGCGCGCCGGCGATGCGTTCTGCCGATGTCAGGGCGCTGCTTGCCTGTAACAGTTGCATGTATTCGCCGCCCGCAAAGGCGGCCGCCTCTTCGACGAAACTTTCGAGCCGCCGGCCGGCGCGGTCGATCTTGTTGTGGTACCAAGCGGTCGCGGCATAGCTTGGCAGGAGCATGGCGAAGTCCTGATCCGACGGTGCTTCTGAAAACGGCTCAAGCACTGCCCCGACGAGTGCTATGCCGTTGATGCTGATTGCGTGAAGCACCCCGCCGTAGTCAGGACCGCCCATCAGCATGCGCTGGAGAACGGCAGCCCGAATTGTGCCGTAGCTTTCGCCGACGATGTACTTGGGTGATTCCCAGCGATCATTTGCGCTCAGCCAGCGATCGATGAATTGCGCGATGGAGCGGGCGTCCTCATCGACGCCGTAAAAATCCCCAGCGTTGCCCTTGCCTCTGAGCCTACTGAACCCTGTCCCGACGGGATCGACGAAAACGAGGTCCGCTATGTCGAGCGGAGAACCGGGGTTGTCTTCCATTTCATAGGGCGGCAACACCGAAGGGTCGACATCGCGATTGAGCCGCACACGCCTCGGCCCGACAGCACCGAGATGCAACCACACAGAACTCGCGCCGGGTCCGCCATTGAACACGAAAGCGACAGGGCGGCTCCGCGGATCATCGACTCCGCGGCGCAGGTAGGAGAAGGAAAAAATGCTGCCCAAAACGCCGGTTTCATTGCGTATCTCGGTATCGGCGGCGACGACGCGATAGGTGATCCGCGTGCCGCTGATCACGGCACTATGTCGGCTTTCAAATCGGCGAAGCGGCGCTTCGATTTCTGCTGCCCAAACTGGTGGCGCCGCGATGCCAACTGGCAGGGCTGCTAGGGCGCCCACGATCTGTCGTCTGGAAAAGTGCGCTGATACCTCGGATCGGTCGGTCGTCAAAACTGCTCTCCTTGGCGGCGCGAGATTGAAGTTCTAGATTGCCGAGACGCATGCCGCCACCATGTTTGCATTGGGAACCGATAGTGCGGCGGGATACCGCGCGTCAGGCCTTCACACATAGGACAATACTGCAACCCGATTCTGGATTGAAGAAAGCACGCTCATTGCGACGACAGCCGAGCTTTTAGGGTTTTTTTCCGCAGCATTGCCATGCACTTCGACCATGAGCCTGCCCCCCGCACCCTCTGCATACAATCGACCCAAATTGCCCTCGATTGCAGGATCTGCCACGAGGTGAACCTGGGTAGAGTCGAGGCCGATCCCGGCAATGGCGATTGCAGCCGCTAGATTTGCATTGCGGGGAAAGTCGAGTGCAGCCTGCCGCGCGGACCCTTCGAACAGGGTCTGACGCTGGTTGAGCGCCTCGAGATCGTGGTCGTGCTCAGCAATCGTGTTCAGCCATGCTGATGGTGGCTTGACGGAGGTGTATGTTACCCGCTCAAGCCCCTGACGTTTCAGCGCCAGCAACCCGTCGAACCCGGCCATTGCCCCCGCCGGAAGAAAAATCCGCGAGTTCGACTTCTCTCCCGTCGCGATCAAGGCACGATGAAAATCATCACATGCGAGTGCTCCGACCGACAGCAAATAAAGATCTGCCCCGCACTGCAGGATTTGCTCCCCATAATCGCGGACGCAATCCTGGCCGGCTGCTTCGATGACCACCGCCGGACCTTCATCAAGCAAGTGTCGAACCTGCTCGACCACCTTGACACGTTCGCCCAATAGCTCCCTCGCATGATCGGCCTGGTGGGGGCGCACACACACGACCGACAGGTGAAACCGGCTGGGCATGTCCGCCCAGCCCTCGGCGATCATCTTGCCCAATGCTCCAAACCCGATCAGTCCGACCTTGTCCACTTCGCCTGCCTCATGTGTCGATTTGCGGATGGGTGTATCATCCTCTTTGTTAGAGAGGCTGCTAGCGCCGTTGAGACACGGCCCCGTTGCAGGTTGCGCAACGCCCTTGGGCGCAAAGGGACACTGCGATGCATTCCAATTCCACTCTGGCGCCATGCGCCAACGTAGCGCCACCAAAGGCGCTACGCGCAGGAAGTGGCACGCCATCGAAGAAATGCATGTAGATGGTGTTGAACTTCGGCCAGTCGCTTATGTCCTGCAACATCACCGTACATTTTACGATCGCTGACCGCGGCAGGCAAAGCCGGGAGAGGCTTCGATCCAGATTAGCGAAGAGGCGATCGGCCTGCCGATCGAACTCGACCGGAACCTGTCCGTCGTCGTCGATTCCAATTTCGCCTGACAGGAGAGTTAAACCGCCGACGGACACCGCCGAACTGAATGGAAGAGTCGCGTTTACGTGTGCTAGGTGATGCACGTGACGCTCAAGGAGCGGGGCATTTGCCGCTGGATCAAGTCGCGGGCTCATCGTTGATTTCCAAGGATAGAACGGAGGACTATCTCGTCGATGTTACCGCCCGAGACGATAGCAGCGATACGCGCGCCCGCGAGTTCATTTCCGCACACAGCAGCGGCGACCGGAACGGCGCCTGCTCCCTCAACCACCATCCGGTGCTGTCGAAGGAGCCGGGCGACCATGGCCGCGGCTTGAGCCTAGGTCACGACCGAAGTATCGGCAAGATACCTTCGCAGGTTTGCCCACTGCGATGGCAATACCGTCACGCCGCCCGTTCCGTCAATGAACCCCGAGCGATCGCATTCCACTTCAATTGGTCTGCCGTGTTGGAAGGCGGCGGTGAGCGGGGTCGACGCGTCACTCTCGCATGCGATCACCCGAATGCCCGGACGCAGGAGACGGACAGCGGTGGCTATCCCTAAAGCGAGGCCACCTCCACCGAATGGTACCAGAATTGCGTCAATGTCAGGCTGATATTCAATGATCTCGGCAGCGATAGTTGCATTGCCAAGTATGACCGTACGGCCACTGCTCGGATGGATGAAACAGTGCTTTTCTGCTGCGGGCAGCGCCCCCGACAGGATTGCCCACCATTCGTCGAAGGCAATCTCGATCACATCGGCGCCCAGCGCCCGCATCGCGTCGATTTTACTGCGGGCGGTGGTGTCTGGTGCATAGACACGGAGGGGAACGCCGAACGAGCGGCCTATCTTCGCGAGGCCCTGACCGAAATTGCCCGCGCTCGCGGTCATGATCCCCAATTTGCGCTGCTCGTGATCGAGGCTCAACACGGCAAGGGTGGCGCAGCGTACCTTGAATGATCCTAACGGCTGCAAATTTTCGGGTTGCAGCCAAATATCGCGATCCCGAACGCCGTCGAGCCGGATCAGCGGCGTCCTGGTAATGTAGGGGCTGAGAACCTTTCGTGCCGCTTCAAGCTCGGCCCGTGAGATGGAGGCGAGGTCGCCTAGTGCGTCTGACATGGTGCGACCGACCGATCGAGAAGGTAGAGTTTCCGGCCATGCGAATCCCATATCGTATTGTACTGGTTCAAGATCGCGTATCCCAAGCTAAGGATGTTGGAATGGGCCAGCCCAAGTGGATCGGCGGCAGCAAACACACCGTTGTTTATCGGGATTGATGGCACAACGATTTTCCGCCCGTCCGGCATCCGCACATCGACGTCGTACGTATTGGGCGTAGTTACGGATCGCCTGATATGGCCCTGTGCCAAGAGGCGATCTCGGGTGACGTCGTCGGTGAACAGCGTTCCGTACTGCCCTGTGTCAAACGGCGTTTGGAATGGCACATCGCCTACGTGACTGATGACGATCGGATGGTTAGCAAGCTTGCGGACTTGGTAAGGCAACACCATCGCCAGCTTCTCACCCTCCAGCAAGGCGCGCGCGCCCCGCTGGTCGAAAGTCGCTCGCCGGCATCGATAGTCGAGCTTCATCGCATAGCCATGCCAGAATGCGAACCCAACCCAGCCGAGGAAATCTGGCGTGATTTCCTCAAGCTGCTTGCCGTCCTGACTCGTGACATTGCGCACGTCACGGAAGGACATGTGCCCGATACGAATCTCCGAAATCCGCGGCCTCAGCGTAACCGCAAAATGCTGGCCGCTCCCGAATGTTCCGTCCCCTGCACTCGCTCCGGCGGGCAAGGGAATGCGACGGTCGTTGAGGCCGCTCACTGTACTGCTTGAACCGGTGTCCAGCATGAACTTCCCTTTCACGCCGTTCACCTCGCCGTCAACGAACGGAAACTCCTCGACCATGATGATTGGAAGCTCGACGCGCTCGCCCGTCAGTCTGATCGTAGGTGGTGCGGGTTTCTGCCGCGCCGCAGGTGGAGCCGGTGTTGAAGTGGAACTCGACGGCGGAGTCGAGGTTTGCACGGAAGCGCCGACCGGTTGGACGGCAAGCCACACGATCGGCAGTAAGGACAACGCGCGCATCAATTACCTCCTAACAGCGAACAGGTCCGGGGCGCAGGCAACGGACCGGAGCTACGAATGAACGCAGACGTTCGGCGAAGGCGGCGCGGCTGGCGGGATCTGTGTAGAACATGTGCCCGCCGACATAATGGACGGATTGTAGCCGCCGCACGTCGAGGCCTGGCCGCGCCATTAGGTAATCGTCCGCGCCGGCGCTTGCTGCCGTATCGAACCAGCCGCCAGCCATGAGGACACGCAGCCGCGGTTGGGCCGTCATGATCTGGATCAGCTCGGCGACATAGTCAAACTGGGCATATGTGCTGCCATCGGTTACCGAAAAGGGCTGTTCGGCATAGGTCCACGAAGCGTCGCTCGGTCGATCGGCAATGTCCGCCCCGCCGCTGAGATAATCGGCGGCACCTAAACCGAATTCGGACCGGAAAATGTCGGAAGCGGCTGCTTCGAGTGCAGCCGAGACCGCTTCGTCGGGTTCGCCTGATGCGCTGAGCGGGCCTGTGTAGCGGGTGTCGTACAAGCCTAACGCCAGCCCCCGATCAGCGAGCGCCAGGCGCCGGTAGTCTTCCTTGGGAATATAGAGGTCGTGAGCGATCAGATATTCCGTTGAAATGCCAGTATAAGCAGATAGCTGCCGGGCCACGCGCGCTAGCTCTTCCGGATTGATCCGGGTACCTGCGATCAGCGCGGGAAGCCATTGCACGCGCGCAAAATTCGCAGCGTCGGCCACGAACCGCTCCATCGGCAGCCCCTTGCCCGCGAGCCCGTGATACCAGGCGCTTGCAGCCAGAGTGGGCATGCCGATGATCTGGCCGACGGTGTTGGAGCGTCGCTGTACTGTGTCCACAATCTGGAGGCTCTGGGACAACATGATAACGCCGTTTAAGGTGTCAGCCTGAGCGTCCTTTAGTAAGGCAGCGGCTACGAAAGCCGCGCGCACAGCGCCATAGCTTTCTCCCATCAGATATTTGGGCGAGCGCGCCCGACCATGCGCGCGCACCCATGACTGGATTGCAGAGGCGATGCTTCTGGCGTCACCCCTGACCGAGTAGAAGTCGGGCCGTGCCGCTGGGCTCAGCAACCGACTATACCCGGTTCCAACCGGATCAATCAGCACAATGTCCGCAACGTCCAGGATCGAGTCCGCGTTTGCGACTAGAGGCGCGTGGGCGGGAACAACCAGCTTTGGATCGGCGGGTAACTCGATCCGCTTGGGGCCAAGCAGTCCCGCATGGAGGTAAATGCTGGTTGAGCCCGGGCCGCCATTAAAGGCGAACACGATCGGCCGGTCATCGCCCTTACCGGGGCGCAGATATGATATCGTCGTAATCGTCGCCGCTGAATGGCCGCTCGAATCCTTAACGGCAAAACGATCAAAAGCCGCGACGTAGTCCATGCTCTGGCCGGCGACGATCGCATTGTGCTGCCGACTCATTGTCGGCGGGCCCGCATCGGCGAGCGCCGGCCACGATGGAAGCCAAAGGAGGATCGTGAGCCAAAGCCATGGGTGATGCTTCATGGTGCGTCTCATCATCCGTTGCACTACAGAGTTCATTGTGTTGCGCTCTCGCGAATAAACCTTGCCAAGTCACGGCTCAGTGCGAGACGTGCCGGCTCATCGCGGTACATCATGTGGCCCCCCAAATAGCATCGCAGCGCGATTGATCTGGCTTCCACCCGATCAAGGCGGCGAATGAGTTCGTGCGTCGCCTCACAGCTGTTCTGTGAATCGAACCTGCCCAGAGCCGCAAAGATTTTCAGCGTCGGCGCTTTCACGAGCGCCCGGCTGAGCCATGGCGTGCTCTCGGGAGGTCCGCCGCCATCCTCGGCCTGCTGCATTGATGCTGCGTCGCCAGCATATTTCCAGCGCGCGTTGACAGGTGGCTGGCCGTCTTCCAGCCCCCAATAAGCAAGGGAGGTGCGGTAGCCAAGGTTCCTGAGCAGGTAGCTACGGATATCGGCGATCTGGCGTCTTTCGACCGCCGCCCCGACTTTGTCGGAGGGGCGTTCGAGCATCCGCATATCATAGGGTTGGAGCCGGTTCGGCGCCTTCAAGTTTCGTGTAAAGGCTTTCGTCGTCACCGTCAGGCTCGCCAACTCCACTGCGGATGCCGAGATGCCGAGATGACGAGCAACATCTTGCGCGAGGGTCCTACGGGCATCGACCGACAATGACGCGAGCCTTTGCAAGGCGGGCGCGTATGTCTGCCGCGCCCAGCGGGCGGTGGCCTTGCCGACGCTACCAGCGGACGAGCCCTTGATCTTGCCATGGAAGTATGCGGCCATCGCCTTGTTGGGAGTATAAAGCGCAATGGACAGGGCAGGGGGCAGTGCCGTCTCGAATGAGAGCTTACCACCTGAGATCAGAACAAGCCCTTTGAGCGGCAGGTCCTGATTAAGTAGGATCTCCGCCGTTCCGGTCGCACGGGGTACTCCGAAACTCTCGCCCATGAGGAAGACCGGCGAGTGATGCGCGGAGAACCGATCGCGCCAGGCATTGATGAATGCCGCTGTCCATTTCTGGTCGGCGAGTGTGTCGTAGAACTGCGTGGCATCCCCCTCGTTTGCGGCCCTGCTGTACCCGGTACTTTGCGGATCCAGAAACACCAGGTCGCTTGCCGTAAGCAAAGTCTGGGCATTATCGACGAAACCACTACCCGTCAGTCGCCTCGGACCCGCGAATTCAACGTGCAGCGGGAGTGCGTTGCCGCCTGGCCCACCGTTCCAGATGAAAGTAACCGGGCGTGGGCGCCGAGATGCCACTCGATAGGAAACAAAAAACAGGGCGCCCCGGACGATACCGCTTCCGTCTCGCATCGTCAGTCGGCCAGCGTCACTCACATAGGCGAGCTGGCGACCATCGATCTCAATCACATGGTGTCGATGACTGATCAGTTCTACCGGTGGCGGTATTGAGGCGCGGGCGCCATCGGCGGTCGTGGTTGTGAGCAGCGCCGACAATGGCAAGCCAAAAGCTATCATGCTGGCACGACACGAGCGAAATGACGAACTCATTCGGCTCATTTCAACTTGAGCCGCGCGCCGACGAAAAACTGCCGGCCGATTATGTCACCGTAGTTGAGAACGGTAGAGCGAGAGGGGCCACGGTCAGTGAAATTGTTCACGCCCGCGCGCAACTGAATGTTATCGAGGTCTAGAACCGCGGAAAGGCTGTGGCGCGTGTTGCTTGGAACGATCGGAAATGGCGTGTTCTCAATCGTATCGAAGCGATTGATCTTCGTTTTGGGCAGGTAATAAACTTCGTACGTAAGGCCGAAACGTCCAATGTGGTAACGCACGTCCGCGCGCAGCACCCAGTCGGGGCTAACTGTCGTGCCCGCCTGCTCGGTGGTCACACCCGACACGGTCGTGCGGAGTCGTTGATTGTGAGTCGCGTCAACGGACAATTCGAGCGTTCCCGCATCTTTTCCATTGGCTAGCCAACTCAGTGGAAAGCGATAGCTGCCGTTAATCACATAGCCGCGGTATTGCAGCAAAGCAGCATTGAACGTCGTGGAGCGAGCCGAAACAATATAACCCGTTGCAGGGTCACGCCGGAATGCGGCGCAGATGTCAGCGGGCTGCGGACTGGCGTCAAAGCAGGCCTCGGCAAAATTCGTTGGGGTGAACGCCGTAAGGCCCCCCTTCAAGTCAATCTGAATACGATCGACGCCTATCGAGAGTATTCCAGGAACGTAACTCGGTTGCCATACTAGGCCATAGGTGAACGTATCAGAGACCTCGTTCGAAAGATCGGTATTACCGCCCGATGTTACCAGGGCCGTGTCAAAATTGACTGCCGGATCTGTGAACGTGGCCAGTGGGCCCCATTGCGGGTTAGCCGCGAACAGTGATTGACAGTTAGCGATTCGGTTCGGCACCGATACTCCGGAGTTCAGGAAGCGTGCATCACATGGATCGTTGATGCCGCCCTGCAGCACTGTGGACCGAGGGGCATAGAGCTGATCGAGAGTAGGCGCTCGAAAATTTCTGCTGCGATTGAGACGTAAAGCGAGTCCAAAGCCTGGCTCCCATCGCGCCCCGGCGCCCCAAACCTGCGCCCGGCCGGCTACGGAATGGTCCACAAGACGATACTGTCCCTCGACTTCAAGGCGCTGGACGAAAGGGACCTGCATCTCTGGTGCAATCAAAGGTAAAAGAACTTCGGCTGCAAATTCATCGGTATTGAACTGACCTCCGGTAGGCGGCGAGTAGCTGTCGTTAAAGGAACCGTTTTGATCCGCTTCGAACGGTGTAAATCGAGCTGACTCCCCGCGATGTTCATAAGTTAGGCTGAACTTCGCCGGCCCAGCGGGAAGTCGCATGATATCGCCGCCGAGGGTCGCAATCAGGTCGTCTTGCCTGTTTCGGTAATCCGCTCCCGTCGGCGCCGTTGCATAGGCGCGCGCAGCATCACTGATGTTGCCATTGCCAAACGGATTTATCGGCGAGCATTGCGGGTCGACGACCTCAATCGCATTTACGGCGCAAACGATCTGACCACTGCTGTTGCGAGCGACGTCTACTGCATTCGCCAGCCGAGCATCGACGGCAGCATAACCCGAGTTGCGACCCGAGATCTGCGCGTGGGAAAAGCTGACAGCAAAATTGAAATCGCGATCTAGCGTCCTGAAACGGCCATCGAGTGCTAGAACGCCACGATAGACGTCGTTTTCGTAAGTGAACGCCCGGGTAGGAACCAGAGCATCGAGCGACTTGGAAAGATAAAGTGATTCACCGGCGGCAAAGCCCGGCGACAGGGCGCTCAGCGTCGAAACAGCATCAGGCGTGAGATATGGGTTATCCCGTGTAAACGCGATCGGGTTCCCGCCGAGTACCGAAAGTTGTGGCGCCTGACTGCCGAGCGGGTCTGTGGCCTTGCGATGCGCATAGTTGAGTTCGGTTGATAGCGTCACGTCAGGCGTTATATCGTAATGTCCAACCACGTTGCCGCTCAACGTCTCGACCCCAGAATAAAGCGCCTGGAGTTTGGCATAGGGATATCCGTCGCCGCCGCTGCAGAACGGAATAGGGCAGTTGAAACCCGGGACCGGCGGCCTGCCCATATTGAACGGTATGATCGACCGCCCATCGTTGCTGAACTGGCTGAGCACGAAATCCGAGACGGGCGCGGGCTCGGAAAAGATCACTCCGGGCTCGTTTTGTACCCAGAAGCGAGGATCATTAATCGGCGCGCGCGAAGGAATGCCATCTGAAGGCGTCTGATTCAGGGGGTTCGTGAATAAGCGGAATACCGGATTTGTGATAGGACGCCTGTCGAATAGGAGTGGGTCCGTCTTGCGATATTCCAGATCGATAGCAATGTTGCCACGACCTTCCGAGAAATTTCTACCTGCAACAAATGCTACGCTGCGCCGCGGATAGTCGCCTCGTGATGTGATTCCCGATTGTAAATCCAACTGCACGCCGTCGAACTTATTCTCCAGAACGTAATTGATCACGCCCGCTATGGCATCGGAGCCATAGACTGCTGCACCGCCAGCCTGAGTTATGTCGATGCGCCGCAGAAGGCCGGTGGGGATGATATTCGTGTCGACGACACGGTCGCCTAATCCAGAACTGGTGGTCACCATGCGGCGGCCGTTCACAAGCGTAAGCGTGCGACCCGCACCAAGTCCAAAGATGTCGGGGAACTGCTGACCGTCGCCTGCGGGATTACCGTTACCAGGAGCCTGTGCGAAAGAGGGGCGTATGGATGAGACGGTATTCAACGCCTCGCCGGCCTGAACGTAGCCACGCTGGATTAATTCGTCGGAACCTACCTCAATGATCGGCGCCGAGGTCTCGGTTGCACTTCGACGTATGCGGCTTCCTGTGACGACAATGTCCTCGCCTCGCTCGGTTGCCGCGCCGACGGCGGCATCGGTCAATGCAGATTGCGCGAACGCCGGCGAGGCAAGATGGAGGGAAAATACCAGACTTGTGAGCCCCCCCGCACCGATGAACTGTGACCGATTCAATACCATGTCAGTCCCCCATTTTGAAAGCAGCGCTGAAGAGGTAATGCGAAGTTGGAAGCTTCTAGATCTCGGCCCCCGAAGGTCTTCGTGTCTCTTCAGCACCTCCCGCTTTCGCAAAGAAATAGTGAAGACGGCGCGGCGTCCAGTAGGAAGTGAAGAACGGGCCAATGCCATTTTCGCAACAGCCACCGCCGAGCAGGGTACTCAGTGCAGTAAGCTGAATTGCAAGCGGATCGATGCGGCCGTTTCCAAGGAATACCTGCTGTTGCAACTGACGGGCACGCCAGTGCCTGACTTCGCCTGTTGTTTCATGAGCAGGCAAACCGTCCATCTCGGGCTAATCGATCTTCGGGTTCGAAGTGCATCCGGATCGCCCCGCGCGCTCGCTCCAAGGCTAGCTTGGACGATATGGAACTGTTCGTGACATGGCTGGCGACCGATCGCCGGCTTGGTCCGGGTACGGAACGCTCAAGCACCTGATAATCGTATTGACGGGCACAGGTGGCTACAAAGGAGCAGGATTGCGTGCGTTCAAAAGCACCTCTGCCACCGTCGGTTTTGCGGACTAACGCGCGTCCGGCAGACCCGGCTTAAGGAAAGCTTTGAGGTCGCGTGTAAAGGCTCTGCGTGCGGTTTCGCCGAGATAAAACATATGCCCTCCTTCATAGGACCGCAGAACAACGTCTTTTGGTGCAAGCTCCAGATGTGAAGCGAGATAGCGATCAGCGCCGTAAGAACCGGCGGTGTCAAAAAGACCGCCGGCGATCATCAGCCGCGCGCCATGTTTCCGGATTGACCTCGCGAGTACGCCCGGCATGTCGAGCGGTTCATACGGGTCCGCCTTTGGTCCATAGCGCCATGCCGCTTCGACACTAGGGTCCAATAAAACGTAGGGGGTGCTGTCTATCGGTGAACCGACCAGACCGTACTGTTCGCGATAATGCCGGCGAGTTGCCACCGTCATCCCCGGGAGCAGCGCATCTATCGAAGGATCCTGCGACGGCTGGTTGGGTCGAGCAGGGGCTTGATAGCGGATGTCGTACAGGCCGAGCACCGTACCTCGCGCGCGCAAAGCTTCACGTCTGTACTGCTCTTTAGTGAGCGTGAGCCCGTCCCGCTTGAATCGAGAAGCCGGAATGCCGGTGATTGCGGCTAGATGGTCCCCGATCTCGCGGCGCTGCTGCGGTAGGAGGTCTCGCCCTTTCATCAACGCCGGTAAATACGTCGTCACCGCCCAGTCGTACGCCCGCGACGCGCATGTCGCGGGATCTGTCACATGGCCTCTCTGGCGAAGATGACAAGCGCTGGCGGCGATGGTTGGCAAGCCCAAGGCGGTGCCAAGGTCGTTGTCCGGGCGCTGTCGAGTATTCTCGACCGTGATTGATTGAGAAACTAGGACGATCCCTCGCAGTGCTACCTCTGGTCCGGTGGTAAGGGCATCTGCCACTGCAACCGCCCGTTCGGTCCCGTAGCTTTCGCCGATGAGGTAAACCGGCGCTTGCTCGCGGTGATGCCTGTGCAACCAATCGCGGATTAGCCTTGCCAGGTAATTTCCATCCGCCCGCCAATCGTACACGTCTCCAGGTAGGACGCCCGCATTGACGCGGCTGAAGCCTGTGCCCAATGGATCGACCAGCACCAAGTCTGCTGTTGCCACAATGGGATCAGGATTATCTACAATGTCCAGCACGGCTGGCATCGATGTATTCGGTGGTGGTACGACGACGCGCTTCGGACCGAGTACGCCAAGATTGAGCCAGGCCGACCCGGCGCCAGGCCCCCCGTTAAAGGCAAATAGGACTGGCCGGTCGTGATCCTCCTCCCGGATTACGCTGGTCACGACAATTTCGCCGAGTGCGATATCGTCAGGTGTCCGGGCGGTAAAGCGATCGACCTCGTCGCTCGAAATCGATGCGGCCAGTATGAGAAGCAGACTAAACATGTCGGGATAAGCGCGCAGGCGCGCTTTCGAATGAATTGCTTCTTACACGAGAGAAGAGGGAATTTCCGGCAAGCCATCGGGTTATCTCTTTGCCAAGAGGGATCACCCCCATGGCGTAGGCGCAACGCTCCTTGGCAGCGTCGGCCGGTGACCAATCTCTCGCCATTCTCAAAGCTCCAAAACGATGCTGACAGAATGGAGAATATGGTCATTTTGTCAATTGGAGGATGCCACCGATTTGGAGGCGGACCGGCAACCTACATTTTTGCTGCGGCTCGATGATCGGATGATGATCCTGTCATCGAGCCGCTTTTTTCGGGGAATGCGCAGCCACTAAGTAGGCAACGAAGTTTGTCGCTTCAAACAAGTCGGTTTCAGGTTGGCGCAAGAGTTTGTGACTATCCTCACACCAAAGAACAACGCGCCATTTTAGCGCACGCCGGTAGTGCGCGGGAGGCCCCGCAAAATCGGTAGAAAATGCGAGCGGCGATGGCAGGCTGGTGATGTTTACTGGCCCAAAGCCGTCCCGAATATGCTGGACGACTCAACGATTGCATTGATGCGGTTCGCCGTTACCTCCGCCGGTTGCCGGCCGACACTGCGGGGCATGCTGGTTGCCGGCGGGTGAGCGAAGAGGGGCAGTCCTCTCACTGATGCAGTCACCTGCGGGGCAGGGATAGCGAACGACGCGCTGGCTATGGCTAGCTGGCGAGCGGTCTCCGTCGGGGGCGGGCAAGGCCCCGCATAGAGTGTCACTGTTCTTATTCGCGGCCAGGCGTTCAACACGCATAGGCCGCGAATGCACGTACGGTGCCTTTCCTAGAAGCTGAAGCCGACGCGCCCGCCGAAGTAGCGGGACGAATCGCGGGCATACAGACCCGTCAGTGTAGGGACGGGTGAGAAGCCGTCGCGCTGCAGCAGAGCATAATGATGGCGGTTGGTGACATTGTTGACAAACAGATCTGCTGTCCAGCGGCCGGAATGCGAATTGATTCCCGCCGTAAGGTTCAAGATTGCGAAGCTGCCTTGGCGGGCATAGGGGTCACCGAATAGATCGAATTGCGTCTTGCTCTGATATCGCAAGAACGCACCGAAATTTGCGTCGAAGGGCGCGGCCTCGAGCGGCAGCGTATACCTGATCGAAGTGGTGGCCTTCAACTTCGACGTATTTGGCAGACGACCGCGCCGATTCTGCAGCCCGTCCAAGCAGCCTTGCGCCGCCGTCTGGCCAATGAAGCACTGTGCGCCGGGATAGTCGAGGATCTTCGCATCCAGATAGGACGCATCCAGTCCCAAGCGAAGGTTTCGCGTGACCGCGAGGCTGCTCGAAAGTTCCGCACCCTGCGTGCGCACGCGGCCGATCGCAAAGAGCCGGATGGTCGGCACTTCATTGATGTCGCCATTGCTCTGCTGCAGCGACTGCACCTGATAACTGCGATAATTCGCCCGGAAAACCGACAAGTTGATCGTGAGCCGGCGATCGAGCCACTGCGTCTTGAAACCAGCCTCGTAGTTCTGGACCTTCTCGCTGGCCACCGGACGCAATCCCCTGGCAGTCATCGCGCTGCCGCTGTCTTCCAGATCGTAAGCTTCACCGGTCTGCGCGTTGGCATATGTGACATACCCCATGACATCCGGCGCGATCTCCTGCTGCACGCTCGCTTCTCCTGAGACAAAGCCATAGCCCGACGAGCCGTGGGAACGAGGCGCGGTACCGTCCGCAAACACCCAGTCGTAGCTGGTGCGGTCATGCTGGTAACGCAGGCCGCCCGTCACTGAAGTTCCTGGCAGGATTTCGTAAGTCAGCCGGCCGTAGGCAGCGAAGCTTTTCGTGGAGGCAGAGCGGTCCCAGTCTACCGGAAACACCGGCGCCCGGCTGTAAGGCTGGAAATTGTCGGTGTCTGAATAGATGGCACCAAGCAGGTACTGGAACGCACCCGCGCCGCCAGGTGAGGCCAGTCTTACTTCCTGCGTCAAGTATTTGGTATCGACGTCTGTCTCGGCCGTAACCCGTTGGCCGAGGAAAGTGTAGCCGACAAAAAGATCGGAACGCGGCTGCGTGCTGCGATTATAGGTTGAGATTGAGCTCAGCGTACCAAGCGACATGTCATAGTCGGCCCGCAGGCTGACTCCCTTGTTGATGTTTTGCGTCAGGCCATTTCGTGGCGAGGACACCGTGGTGCTGTACGGCCGGACCTCTGCGCCAGGGTGCAGGCTCGCCAGCGTTGATCCCGGCACCAGCACCGAACCGGCACCGGGCTCAGCATAGACGTAGGCGTTGCCGCCGATCAGACCGGCGGTGCGGAAGGAGGCTTTGGTATAATAGCCGGTCAGGGTGAAACTGAGATCGTCCGTAGGCGACCAGCGCAGTTTGCCCCGAACGCCGCGCTGATTGAAGCCGCCGAGGCGGCGATTGTTGTCGGCAACGTTGCGCAGCGGGCCGGCCCAACGATCGTAGTAGCCCGAAATGCTGAACCCGAGAGTGTCGGAGAGCGGTCCGGAAAAATAGCCTCCAACGCGGGTCTGGGCGTCGTCGGTTTGTTCGGCGGTGAGTTTGCCCGTGAATTCACGGGTCGGACTATGCGTCACGATGTTGATGAGACCGGCTGCGGCGTTGCGACCCGACAGCGTAGATTGCGGGCCAGGCAGCACTTCGACACGCTCGATGTCGGTAAGTTCATTGGCCAGTGTTGAAAAGCTTGGCTGCGGCACATCGTCAATCACGATACCGGTCTTCGTCTGAACGCCGATCGAGAGCGCAAAAGACGCAATGCCGCGGATCGCCGGAGGGCTAGTCGGCGTTGCCACGGCGCCCTGGATAGCCGGCGAAACACGGCCCAGATCTTGAAGGTTGGTCACGCCGGATTGCTCCAGTTGGGCACTGCCCACCACCTGGACGGCCTTTGGCACGTCCTGTACGTTTTCCGAGCGCTTCTGCGCGGTAACCACGATAGCGTTGTCATCGCTTTCGTCGCTTGCCTGCTGCGCTGTTGCCTGGTCCTGCGCGCTGGCCGCCGAAGGGACGATCGCTCCCAGCGACAGCAATGCGACAGCCACGATGCCATACTGGGATACGCCCGCGCTCAGCGAATTGCGTAGCGCGGAAAAAGGGTGGCTCATTTTCGTTATCTCCCGGCCGGACACTCCAGCGCCGGCAAAACCGCTGCAATAAGCGTGCCGTTTGCGCTTCGCTGCCAGCGAAGTGCGCATGAGGTAATTCCCGACCCGGAATGGTCCGGTCTACTTCGTCATTCGACGGTCGTGGAAAGCGACGCATGCGCGGGATGAATCTGCTGTTACGAACTCTTGCTTGTGCCGGTCACGAACGGGGCCCTGATACGCAAGCGGTGTGAGGAAAAGACGCTTGGCCGCGCCTGGGCCGACCACTGAAACCCAACCAGGAACTGCATGGAAGGCTAGCCGCAGGATTGCCAGGGTGTTGTCCCGGATCGCCCGCACAATCGCGGTGGCGGACATCCGACAAGGCGGCTAAAGTTAATCTGGATCGGGTCGAAGCGCTCTTGCGGGCCGATTTCAGTGATCCGCCCGTCACCGCTCTGTGCCGAGCTCCGTCGCGAACGGCCAACTGCAGCTCCGTTGCTTGCCGGTTTGATGGCCCCGGCTGCGTGGCGGCGCAAGATGTCCTGCAGGGCTACAGTGACCGCCATGGCTACACACGAGGGTAGCTGGGGCGGTCACTTGACGGCAAACGCTGCCATTGACGCCCATTCCTGCCGTTAGTTCGATCGCCGTCGGCGACTGGCACGATCCCTGCATCGCAACCTCGTGAGGGTGCGGATGCTGTATCCGGTATTTAACCGGCAGGGTGAGATGGGTGAGATGGGTGAGATGGATCCGAGCCGTTCCAGAATTTTTGTTCATCCGCGTATCGATGGGGGAAGTGCGTTTGCGAAGGCTTTGGGCCGATCCAAAATCCCGGCGACGGTCATGAAGGCGATGTCGCCTTTTTTCGCCGCTGCCGGTCGCCCTGCAAGTCACGAGCATTTGCACTGCAACGATGTCGCGCATAGCGGCTGCGACGGGACAGTCCTGAGAGGCAAGGAAACACAAGGGCGGGCGCCGACGGGCAGGGGGAGGCGGATAGCATCGATAATTGCGGCAGTAATAAGCCTGAACATCCTCGCTCCCGCAGTCTATTCGCAGGATATTCCGGGCAAGACCGGAACGCCCTCCGCAGCCGTCGAGCTGCGGCGCATGCAGTGCGGGAAAGACAAGTCGCTGCCCAAAGCAATGTTTTCCGACACGTTTCTCTACGCTGACGACAGTCAGAAGGACTTCACCTTCAGTTGCTACCTCATCCGTCACGGGGACGACTATCTGGTGTGGGATGCCGGGCTTCCTGAAGCCGATGGTCCGCACATTGTCGATCAGCTCAAACAGATCGGCATAGCCCCCCGGCAGATTAGGTTCCTCGGCATCAGTCATTTTCATTTCGATCATATCGGACAGGCAGCCGACCTGCCCGATGCGACGCTCCTCATGGGCGCTGACGACCTTGCCGCCATCCGCAAGGGTGGAACCCTCCCGGATGGGTCTACGGACAGCGCGAAGAGGCTCGCACCCTGGATCAGCGGCGGTAAGCCCGTGGTCGAACTGACAGGCGACTACGATGTGTTCGCAGACGGGACGGTGGTCATCATGCGGATGCCAGGTCATACACCCGGGCATCGTTCCCTGCTGGTCCGTCTCCGCCGTACGGGAAATGTGCTGATTTCAGGTGACCTCTATCACTTTCCCGAAAACCGTGCTGGACATATCGTCCCTGTCTTCAATACGGACCGCGCCCAGTCGCTGGCATCGATGGATCGCTTCGAGGAACTGGCGCGCCGGCTCAAGGCGACCGTCATCATCCAGCACGAGCCGGCCGACATCGCCAAGCTGCCAAAGTTTCCCAATGCTGCGCGGTGACCGCGCCCCATTAGCGGCTGTCTCGCTTGTGCTTGCGGCTACGGCGGGCGCGACCACTGTGGCATTCGCGGCTGACGAGGCGGGGCCGCCTTCGACAGTTCAACCTACCGTCGTCGTTGCGGAAGGGCGCCTGTCAGGTGCCACGCGCCAGGACGTGTCGATCTATCTTGGCATACCCTACGCTGCGCCGCCTACTGGTGAGGGTCGCTGGAGTGATGCTCGGGCCGCTGTCACCTACGATGGCACTCGAGACGCGCGCGGGTTCGGCGCCAGTTGCCCGCAGCCGACAGGCGGGCCAGTCGATCCGCGCTTTGCGATGTGGACGCAGGAATACCTTACGCCGTCGGAACCGGGCATCGACGAGGACTGTCTTTTCGCAAATGTCTGGACGCCGGATCCGGTGATTGCCAAGGCGCGGTCGCGCAAGTTGCCCGTGATGCTGTTCCTGCACGGCGGCGCGTATTTCTCGGGGTCGGGCTCGGTACCCGTTTATGACGGGGAAAAGCTTGCCCGCAGCGGCATTGTCGTAGTGACGATCAACTACCGGCTTGGCGCGCTGGGCTTCATGGCCCATCCCGAACTTACCGCTGCCCAAGGTGGATCGGGCAATTACGGAATTAGGGACCAACTGGCGGCGCTACGCTGGCTGCAGCGTAATATCGGCGCATTCGGCGGCGATCCGCACAAAATTACCGTGGTGGGTCAATCAGCCGGCGCTGGCTCGATTCTGGCATTGCTCGCGGCTCCGGCAGCGCGCGGATTGTTTCGCGCCGCAGTGATCCAGAGCGTGCCGCTCAAGGGCAATTTCAATCCGCTTGCCGGGGAGGAGCAGATCGGCGTCGAATCGCTCGTCAACTGGAATGCGCGCGATATCGCGGCCGCACGACGACTGCCGGTCGCACGGCTTCTAGAGCCACAGCGCGGCAGACCTCTGCGTTTCCTGCCGGCTGAGGACGGGGTCGTGGTCCACAAGGGTGCCGAGCAACGTGGAATCGTTAACCAAGTCCCCTTAATGATCGGCTATACGCTCAACGATCTGTTCGTGCCGAGCCGAGCGGTAACCGCAAGCGCATGGCGCACCGAAGCGCGAGAGCGATACGGAACGGAGGCCTCGGCGTTCCTGCGTTTTTATCCGGGACGGACCGATCGCGAAGCGAGCGACAGTGCGCAGCGTGAAGTTACGTCTCGCGTCGAGATGGGGGGTATTTTGCACTGGCTTGAAACTGCACGGCCTACCCGTCCCGTCTACGCCTATCTGTTCAGTCACGAGGAGCCGGGAACAGCGGCCGGTAATTTCGGCGCGTTTCATTCGTCCGAACTGCCCTATGAATTCAATACGCTGCACCTTTCGCCGGGGCGGCACTTCACATCAATCGATCATCGGGTAGCCGAACAGTTTTCCGGTGCGTTGGTGAATTTCGTACGCACTCTGTCGCCGGCAGGCGGACCGGTGCCAGCTTGGGCCCCGCTCACCCGTCAAAACAAGACAATCATGGAATTCGGTGACCAAGCGCGAGCCTCGCGGATGATGCCTGAAGGCGCGGAGCTCGTGCTCGCGCGCGGTCGTCCACCGGGACCATGAATGACCTCGGGTTAGCATGGTGCGCCAGCCGTTCGATGGCGACACTTCCGATCGGTTTCAGGTGCTTGAGACCGAGCCTGCCCGGCGCGCGCTCATCGGCGTATTGCACACAACAGTGTGGGGCCGGGGTTTCACGGGGGCAGAAAGTCCGCGAGAGTCTCCACTTCCGGCACGGCGTACTCGGCCAAGCTGCCCCTGCAGTCCCGGGTGGGATTGCAGGCTGCAGACGGATGTGCGGACACGCGCAGGGATTTCTCAGCAAGCGGCAGCGTCGATTACGAGTGGGCGGGCCAAGCACAACGCTCAGGCGAAAATCGCCGAAAGCGCCTCCGGGCCGGCGAATAAAAAATCGCAACGAAAACATATAAAACACAGGTGGGCGGGAGAGGCCAGTGCTGGCGTGGGATCGCAAATCGCTGAGAATGGAGAGCACTCGCGGCGAGCGAGAAAGTATGCTCGACTTGCTGGTCAGGCTCTATTCCCGCTCCCTCGCCCGTTTTTTCGAGCGCCGGGTACGCAATGCGCATGACGTGCCCGACCTTGTCCAGGATGTCTTCCTGCGCATGAGCGCGCTGCCCGATCCGCTCAGCGTGGAAAAGCCTGAAAATTACTTGTTTGTCACTGCCGCCAGTGCCTTGCGTGACAAAGCCAGGCGCGACACTGCGCGGCGAGCCGACTTGCATGACGAGTTGGACCATCGGCTCCACTCTAGTTGCACGATCACGCCACTGCGCACTCTCGAAGGGCGCGAGGCGATCGAAAGGCTTCACTGTGCGTTGATGCAATTGCCCGAGCGCAGCCGTGATATCTTCGTGCTGCGCATTTTCGAGGACTGCAGGATGGTCGACATTGCCGCCGCGATTGGCGTGTCCCGCCGGGCCGCGGAGAAGCACTATGCCCGTGCTCTTGCACACGTCGTTCTCGCATTGGACGAGTGGCGTCATGATTGAAAGGACGGACGGACAACTCGCGGCCGCGATGTGGGTCGGCGTCCTGGAGGGCGGCGCCGACGAGCGCACTCGCGCTAGGTTCGAAAAATGGCGGGGTGCGCAACCTGGCAATGGCGAAGCCTTCGATCGCATGTCCGATACCCATGCGCGGCTTTCTGCAGTCGCCGAGGTCGATGAGATCCTGTCATTGCGCCAAGAGACGCTTGCCCGGGTCGTGGCACGCCGCAAGAGCCGGACAGCGGTCAGGGTGGGACTAGCGGTGTCGCTGGTCGTCGGCGCCTTGGTGTATGGCGTGCATTCTCTGCATCCTGGCCGCGCGCCGCAGCTTATGGCCGATGCCAGCGCGCCTGTCGGCGAACTGTTCGCCACGGCGGTTGGGGAAAGAATGACGATCACTTTGCAGGATGGATCGAAGATCTCGCTCAATACCGCGACACGCATGAGAATAGCCTACGGGCCGTCAGAGCGCCATATCACGCTCGAGAGCGGGCAAGCGTGGTTCGAAGTAGCCCACGATCGCCGACGACCGTTCCGGGTCCTCGCCGGAGGGCAACGCATAGAGGCGCACGGCACGGCCTTCGATGTGCGCACGGCGCCGGGGCGGACCGAAGTCATGCTCGCCCAAGGCCGGGTCACCGTGGAGAGTACAGGGCAAAACGGTGTTATCGCCAACATCGCCATGAATCCGAGGGAACTGTTGGTGGCCTCCTCGACCGGTGTTTCTGTCCGGCACGTTGGCGACCTTGGCAGATGGCAATCCTGGCGCGAGGGCAGGGTGCTGTTGGACAATGTCCCCTTGTCGGACGCCATCGCGGAGATGAACCGTTACACTTCGATCCGCCTTGTCGCGGCTGACGAGCGGACCGCGCGCATTCGCATGAGCGGATCGTTCAACGCGGGGGCGACCCAGGCATTCCTGGAGGCGCTCGCCTATGGATTTCGGATAGACAGCCGCCAGCAAGACCCGAATACGATCGTTCTGCATCGCAAGTGGGGGGCTGAAAAAAATTCGCCTTGAGGTTCGCAAATCCGGGCAGCCTGCGTCTTGGAATGCAGCCCAAAAACAAGGGCGCATAAGAGGAGGGGTAAAGTGGCTGTTCTTTCACGTCTTTTAATCGGCGCCTTGAGTGTCTCAGGCATCGCCATTTCCGGGCCGCTTCATGCGCAGGTCGCTCAGACCCAAGTGTTGGTAAAGATCCCCGCTTCCAAGCTGGAGAGCGGCCTCGACTTGCTGATGAACCAGACGCGGCAGCAGATTCTTTATGCACCAAGTTTGGTGCAGGGGAAAACGACCATGCCCCTGGTCGGTATCTACGCTCCGGACCATGCACTTGCGCTATTGCTGAGAGGCACCGGCCTTCGCTTTTTGCGGACCGCCAATGGTGCCTATGTCTTGGAGGCCAATCAGGCGCCCCCGGCGTCGCGCGCGCCAGACGGTCCCGCTACCAGGACGGTGGCTGCCGCTACTGCCAATGACGCAGGGGTCGAAGAGATCGTCGTGACCGCGCAGAAGCGGACGGAAAACCTCAACACAACGGCAATATCCGCAGATGTGCTGTCCGCTGCGCGCCTCGATCAAAAGCACATTACCACGCAGTTGGACCTCGCGCTCGTAACGCCCTCGCTCGCGATAGGCGATGGCGGCATCAGCGCCGCAGTCAACATTCGCGGTGTCGGCCTCAGCCTGAGCAGCGGCATCATTACCTCGGGCGTTGCGGTCTACCGCGACGGCATGTTCCAGCTTCCCTCGGCCCAGGACGAGCCGCTGTTCGACATGGCATCGGTGGAAGTCCTGCGCGGTCCCCAGGGAACCTTTGTCGGTTCCAATTCGACCGGCGGCGCAATCTTCTACAACACCGCCAATCCGGAATTCGGCGACGTCAAAGGCTATGTCAAGGCCGGATACGGCGCCTACAACGATGTTTCGCTACAAGGCGCGGTAAACCTGCCGATCTCGAATACGCTGGCCGCGAGAGTGTCGTACTTCCTGCAGCGGCGTGACAGCTTCTTCAAGCAGGAAGGTACCATCGCGGGCGACACCGCCTTGCCTACCCTGCTGAGCTTCAGGCACCCCGGAAACCTCGACAAGAAGATGATCCGCATCGGCCTGATGTGGGAGCCTAACTCAAACTTCACGCTTCTTTCAAAAACCGCGTTCTGGCAAAATCGGTCGGATGGCTATGCCCATGTCATGGCGACGGACAATGCCTATTACGACGGACGTCCTTTGCGATACGTGCTCGATTACAATGTGCCGAATACACAGGATAATGGGCATTACTTCAGGCAGATACTTCAGGCGGACTATACCTTTGACAGCGGCTTGAACGTGCGCGCAACGGCGGGCTACGTTCATGTCAGCAGCAGCTACATTGATGATTTCGATTCCAGCTCCTCTCCCGGCGATCCCTCGACAGGCCTGCCGCCTGCCAATTCGGTGTTCGCCAACAAGCCTCTGGGTCGTCTCTATACCCAGGAAATCGACGTTATTTCGAAGCGTGATGCGCGGTTCTCGTGGATAGCAGGCGCCTTTCACTACTGGCAGCTGGCGGTGGCCCACCTGAACATCGCACTGCCTGGTGTGACGGTTCAAGGCGATGTCCCGCCTTACCGAAGTGCATGGGCTCCCTTTGCCCAAGGGACTTACCAGCTCGTGCCCGGCAAGCTTGAGATTCAAGCCGGCGCGCGCTACACCAGATCGAAATCCTGGCAGAAGGGGCAGACCACCCTGTACTTTCCAGGTTCCTCCACACCGCTCGTAATTCAGCAGGCAGCGCGGCAGTCCGATTCGGCTGTCACCGGAAAGATCGGTCTGAACTGGACGATCTCGCCAAATCAGTATGCCTATGCATTCGCGGCCAAAGGCTACAAGGCAGGCGGGACCAATGGTCCCAATTCCCCCAATTTCCGTCCGGAAATCGTCTACGATTACGAAGCCGGCCTCAAGTCGAAGCTCTTCGACGGACACCTGAACACCCAGATCAATGCCTTCTACATGGATTATCGTCACCTCCAGCTATCCAACTATATCACACCGACCGGTTCGTTTGGCGGGGCTACCGGCGTATCCAATGCCGGCCCGTCGAAAATCTGGGGCTTCGAGGCGCAAGCGCAGGCTCGCTTCGGGGCATTGTCGCTCGATGCCAATGTCTCCAACGTGAACTCCAAGCTCGGCGACACCTTCTACATCAACGCCAATGCGCTTCCCGGAGGCGGTAGCAGCCCGCTGGGGCCGCAGTGCGGCGCCGGTGCTCCCAGCAACCCGCCAACATGCTTCGACTACGGCCCCTATTCGCGCAACCTGTCGGGTCAACCCAATCCCTATTCGCCCAAGTTCACCTTCAACGGCGGCGTGGGGTACGATATCGGGGTCGGGAATGGCACACTGACGCCGCGGGTGTCCTTCACGTATATCGCGAAGCAAAACCAGTCGGTTCTCAACGACCGGGCTAATCGTATCGCCGCCCACTCGATCACCAATGTCAGCCTGACCTACAACTCGGATGCATGGACCGTGGAACTGTACTGCACGAACTGCACGAACTCGATCTACCAGGTGGGTAACACCTTCGGGCCAGCCTACTTCCTTGGGGCACCGCGCCAGTATGGATTGAGCGTGCAGCGCAACTTCTGATGATATCCCTCGACGTACAAGGGGCATCGTTCCTCTGCTATGCCTGACCATCCCTTCGCCAGTGCGCTCCTCCCAACTGGCGAGCCGGCCAACCTTGCGGGTAACCGCGGGTTGGCCGGCGACGGGGTCAGAAAAGCCGAAAAGTAGGTCGAAACATCGTGGGAAGGGCCGGTGAAAATATCCGGACC
>NZ_BAAILP010000044.1:82650-105266 GCF_054589055.1 Novosphingobium sp. 11B
CCGTGCATGACAAGTTTGTAACCCTTCTGAGCGCCTGCGGCCTTTCCGCCATGATCGCGGCGTCAGCGCTCGCCTCCACCGATCATACCGGCCAGGCCATGGCTGCGAAGCCGGGATCGGAGAAAGGTTCCAGCCGTTGCGAAGCGCTGGCGGGCCGCTCCCTTGCCGGGGCGCAGATCCTGTCGGCGCAGCCGGTTGCGGCAGGCACGACACTTGCGTCGCAGTACGGTGGAAGTGCGACCGTCACGACGCCGATGTGCCGGGTCAAGGGACAATTGCGGCCGACTTCGGATTCCGACATCCGCTTCGAAGTCTGGCTGCCGACATCGGCAAACTGGAATCATCTCTATCAGGCAATCGGCGGTGGCGGTAACTCCGGCAACTTCTCAATGAATGCAATCCGCCGCGCACTGGACACCGGTTATGCCGTCTCCGGGCAGGACAACGGTCACGCCGGCCAGTCCGACGACGCGACTTATGCCATCGGCCACCCCGAGAAAGTGAGGGATTTCGGTTGGCGCTCGCTTCACCTAGTCGCCGTGGCCTCCAAGGCGGTGATTGCGGCCTACTACGGATCAGCCCAGGAAATCTCTCTGTTCAATGGATGTTCAACGGGTGGGCGCCAGGCGCTTGCGATCGCGCAGCGCTTCCCGGAGGACTATGATGGAATTTCGGCTGGTGCTCCTGCAAACTACTGGCCGGAGCTTAATGCATTTGGCGCGAAATTCGGGCGCTTCCTTATGGACAACCCGGGTTCATGGGTGTCACCGGAAAAGCTGTCCATGGTCCAGTCAGCGGTGTTGAAGACGTGCGGAGGCGTCAACGGGGTTATCGACAATGTTCAGGCATGCCATTTCGATGTGGCGACCCTCGCATGCTCTGGAGCCGACTCCAAGGAATGCTTGACGCGATTGGAAATTGCAGGACTCAAGGCCCGGTTTGCCGATTTGATCGATGATGAGGGCAATCTGCTCTATCCCGGGTACAGCCCTGGGCTGGAGACGTCGCTTGGCCGGATGTCGTTCGGAGCAACACGCGAGACGCGCTGGTATTCCTCCGGCGCCGCCCGGATGCCGGAAGGCTTCTTTCGCGATTACGTGCATGCGGACCCGGATTGGACAATCAGCCAGTTTGAGTGGAAGCGCGATTTACAGGCAGCGCGCGAAGGAGTGATCGGTCAAGCCGTGGCGGCTGAAAGTCCCGACCTGTCAAAGTTCATGAAGCGCGGCGGCAAGCTGATACAATGGCATGGCTGGCAGGATATGGCCATTCCTGCGCGAAACTCCGTGCGCTATCGTGAGGCCGTTCTGAAGACGATGGGAGCGGAGAAAGCAAATGGGTTCTATCGCCTTTTCATGGCACCGGGAGTCGATCATTGCGCTGGTGGTCCCGGTCCCGACTCGATAGGCGCGAATGGGACCACTGTGCCTGGTGCCGATGCCGATCATGATGTCATGGCGGCACTGGTGCGCTGGATCAGGCAGAACAAGGCCCCCGACCAGATCATCGCCACCAAGTTCGGAACCGACGGCGCAGTCGTTGCCCAGCGGCCATGGTGCGCATATCCGCAGGTCGCGCGCTGGGACGGCAAGGGTGACTGGAGGCGAGCTTCCAGCTATCAATGCACCGGTTCGTCAACGGGCACAGCAGTGCCGCGTCGGGCAAGTTAATTCCGGAATTCCAAGTGGTCGGAAGCTCGATCAATCCAGACGTATCGCCAGGATGCGGCGGCATGAACATTTCGGTGCCGCATTATGGTCGCAGCGCGCATATGCGCACAAACAGGCAGTAAGAAAATGACCACCTTGACAGGATCTGACACTAATTAGCAGAATGGTGGTGAGAGGTTTGTTTGGCGCGGACCTCGCCGTGAAGACAATTCCTCAGCAGCGGAGGGATCGATACTGAGGGATAGGCGGGTGCACCGCTGCAAGCCAGGATTGAAAAGGAAGCATAATTGCACACCTTCGAAGTCATGCTCGGCCAGCAGCCGAAACCCGTCACGGGAAAACATTTGGTAGGCGTCTGCCCCACAAGATCGCTTCCAGCTGACGACAATCGCTCAGGCATGCCCCAGTGAATGGCATTCATTCACCCGCGATTTGACGCGCCAAATCCCACATCTGACAGCTTGGACGGTTCGTTGCTGAGCGGCGGGACGATACCGTTGACTGGATGGGGCAAATAGGGCGCTTCGAGCGCCGAAATCTCCTGATCCGTCAATCTCACGCCAAGTGCATCGATGGCATCGACCAGATGATGCAATTTTGTCGCGCCAACGATTGGCGCACTGATCGAAGGCTTGCTCAGCAACCAGGCCAGTGCGACGTGCGTACGCGGGATACTGCGTGCTTCAGCGATGCGACGCAGTTCGGACACAACCGCGCGGTCGTGCTGCTCGGTATCGGCATACATCTGCTGCGCGAAGGCGTCCTTGTTGGAACGGTTACTCTCCCCATCCTGCCAGTCGCGGGTCAACCGCCCGCGGGCCAGCGGGCTCCATGGGATAACACCCACACCCATGTCCAGGCATTGCGGCAACATCTCGCGCTCTTCCTCGCGGTACAGCAGGTTATACTGCGGTTGCATCGAGATAAAACGCGTCCAGCCATGGCGATCGGCCGTGTATTGCATCTTCGCGAAGCGCCAAGCCTCCATAGACGAGGCCCCGATGTAACGCGCCTTGCCCGCCTTCACGATGTCGTGGAGCGCCTCCATCGTTTCCTCGACAGGCGTCCCGTGATCGAAGCGGTGGATTTGATAGAGATCGACATAGTCCATTCCAAGCCGAATGAGGCTGTCGTCAATCGCCTGCATCAATGCCTTGCGCGATAGGAAACCGACGTTGGGCGCGTTGCGCACCGGAAAGAACGCCTTGGTGGCGACGACGATCTCGTCGCGTCGCGCCATGTCCCTGAGCGCTCGGCCAGTGATCTCCTCTGAACTGCCGCCGGAATAGATGTCAGCCGTGTCGAAGAAATTGATTCCTGCCTCGAGTGCCTGCCGAAAGAAGGGGCGGCTCGCTTCCTCGTCGAGCGACCAGGCCTGCGGGCCTCGCTTCGGCTCGCCAAAGCTCATACAGCCAAGACACAGTCGTGAGATTTTGAGGCCGGACCGACCGAGATTGACATAGTCCATAGGAAATTCCTTATTATTCGCCCGTTTCCGCGAGCGACCCGTAGCCGGGTCGTTTGTAGAGGGTGTCCTTCTTCCCGGCGATTTCCGGCTCATAGACCTCCCCAATCCAGGTGTCGGGTGCATAATGCTCGATTGCAACCGAGACTTCGTCGGGGCTGTGGCCAAATACATCGACAACGACTTGCGTAATACGATCGGCGAGGTTCTGTCGGTCGGCTTCGCTGCGTTCCGTTGCGATCTTCACGATGGCGTGCGGCATCGTTCTCTTCCTTCTGATCGTGACCGGGATGAGCGTCCAGGTCGAACACTCGGCCTGTACGTGGTCAATCCTTGATGAGCGGGCCGCCCTCATATTGTTCGTCGGTCACCGGTTCGAGCCAGATGACATTCTCGCCGTCGAGCGCCTCCTGGATAGCGATATGTGTCATCGCCGTGGTGGAGGAGGCTCCGTGCCAATGCTTGTGGCCGGGCGGGCACCAAATTACGTCGCCGGCGCGGATCTCGACGCGATCCTCTCCCTCACACTGAGTCCAGCCACAACCGGCAGTCACGATGAGCGTCTGGCCCAGCGGGTGGGTATGCCAGTTGCTGCGCGCGCCGGGCTCGAACGTGACGGCCGCGCACGAGACCCGCGATGGCTCAGGCGGGGCGTTGAGTGGATCGAGACGGACCGTGCCTGTGAAATACTCCTGCGGTGGACGCTGGGACGGTTGTGAGCCGGCGCGCTTCAGTTGCATGTTTTTCAAATCCTTTGGATCAATATCGCTGCCAGGTAACCGCCCAATGCTCGTCCGGGCGGGTCGAGCGAATGACGAGACGATCTCCTGTAAGCTGGTAGGATCTCGGCAGGTCGGAACCAACCAGTTTGCGGGCGTTGGCGCCCTCGACATGGTGAGTGACACGGCGCGCCCTAGTATCTACGGTGTAGCTTCCGAACGAGCCCTCATAGCCGGCACTGGTGTATTCGTTCGATGCGCTGGCATCGGGATACATCACTTGGACCGACATCCGGCCGGTCGGAGCGTAGATCAGACTGCCCTTGAGATCGGTGTGGTGGATTACATTTCCGTCTGGGCCGGGTTCATCGATCTTGATCAAATGATAGGTGCCGACCAGCGGGTTGGGGGGCGGGGCGTCCGCTCTCACTATGGCCGGTGCGACAGTGGCGATCACTGCCAGAAACATAGGAATCTTCATGATCGGTTCCTTTGTGCTGCCGGTTCAACGCCCCACCAGTTTCTGATGAACTTCTGGATAGCGCGCGCCGACGATGCGGATCTCGGCCGAGGCCCGCTCCAGCGCTGTCATATCGTCAGGCGTGAGTGTCACGGCGGCGCCGCCGAGATTTTCCTCCAGACGCGACAGTTTGGTTGTACCCGGGATAGGCACAATCCAGGGGCGCTTGGCGAGCAGCCATGCGAGCGCGATCTGCGCGGGCGTCACCTCATGCTGCGCGGCGAAACCCTCGATGAGATCAACAAGGGCTTGATTGGTCTTGCGGTTTTCCGCCTCGAAGCGCGGCACGGTGCTACGGAAATCGTCGATGGCGAATTGCGTGCTGGCGTCAATCTTGCCGGTAAGAAATCCCTTGCCGAGGGGGCTGAACGGCACAAAACCGATACCCAACTCCTCCAGTACCGGTAGAATTTCGTCCTCCGGTTCGCGCCACCACAACGAATATTCGCTCTGCAATGCCGCGACCGGCTGCACCGCATGCGCGCGTCGAATCGTTTCGGCACTCGCTTCCGACATGCCGAAATGCTTGACCTTGCCCGCCGCGATCAAGTCCTTCACAGCGCCGGCCACATCTTCGACCGGCACTTCGGGGTCAACACGGTGCTGGTAATAGAGATCGAGCGCCTCCAGCCGCAGCCTGCTCAGCGATTGCTCGACCACAGTACGGATATGCTCTGGTCGGCTATTAAGCGCGCTCCAGCGATTGGTATCACCGGGCCTCGGCGCCCAGCCGAATTTGGTGGCGATTACTACCTCGCCCTTGAACGGCGCCAGCGCCTCACCAAGCAGTTCCTCATTGGAAAGCGGACCGTAAGCCTCGGCAGTATCGAAAAAGGTCACACCTCGTTCAACAGCACCGCGCAAAACCGCGATCATTTCGGTCTTGTCCTTTGGCGGGCCATAGGACCAGCTCATGCCCATGCAGCCAAGCCCGAGCGCCGAAACTTCGAGGCCGGAATGTCCAAGTACTCGCTTTTTCATGTCGTTCTCCTTTTTGCGTCAGTTGCGCGTGGCGACGACTTTTTGGCCCCCCCCGGCACGGCGCGTCGTTGGATTTGTAGAGGCAAGATGAGCATGCCGATCGCCTTGAAGTTGCTACAGCCGATCAGTTCTTGGCGAAACGGCACCGCCCGTTAAAGATAGTCACCGGTTGAAGCATGGCAAACAGAATGATCGGGGGCGTCGCGAACGAGCCGGCATTGATCCTCTCTCGCCTGATCCTTCATGTGGCTCCGCGTACGAACCGGGCAGTCAACTGGGCGACGCGACGACCGAGATATTCTGCGGTCTTGAGATCGCCCTCCGGGGGCGTAACGTCCGCTGGAGCATCGTCGGACCGTGTCATGACACCCAGCCAGCTGCCAAGGCGATTAAGCTGGTTGTCGTCGCCGCTGGCCGGCAGCATGTCGAGATTGACCCAGGTCATGCCATTCTGCGCAGCAAACAGCGCTATGGAAATCAGCGTTCCCAGCTTATCGCCGCTCAGTGCACCGGAGTTGGTGAAGCCGGCTGCAATCTTGTCTCGCCAAGCCAGCTTGGTCCAGACCGGACCCGTGGTGCTTTCGAAAAAGCGCTTCATCCGCCATCCGAGCGCACCATTATAAGTGGGCGAACCGAAGATGATCGCGTCGCTCGCGGTTAGAGCGTCAAGATCGGCCGTCCCGTCGTCGCCGATCTTGACGAGGGTGACATCGGTACCGGCGATTGATCGGGCACCGGCTGCGACAGCCTCCGCGACTTTGGCAGTGTGGCCGTAATTGCTTTCATAGACTATAGCGATTTTCATGAAGTGATCCTGTCAGATGTTTACTGCTCGCGGGCGGCGAAGACGTCCTTGAATACGGGAAGCGCGGTCATCGCGTTGGGCCAGCCGGCGTAGAAGGCGAGTTGGGTGACGACTTCGGCGGCCTGTTCGCGTGTGAGGCCATTGTCCATCGCCCGGTTCAAATGGAAGGTGATCTGCATGGCCTGTCCGGCCGCGACGAGCGCCGCGACCGTGATGAGGCTGCGATCGCGCGGGGCAAGGTCGGGGCGTAGCCACAGGTCGAGGAACAAGTAGTCCGTCGTGTAATCGACGAGGCCCGGTGCCACCTCGGCAAAATTGTCGGCGACCGTCTGTCTGCGTTTGGCCTCTGCCGCTTCGTTGAGCGGGAGCTGCGTATCGGGTGTCACGGCTGGCAATTGCTCGGCGCCAATGCCGCGTGCGGTGAATACCGCGCCGACCGGTCCGGAGGCCGCCATCGCTTTGCCCCAGCCTGCATAGTAAGCGAGGTGAAGAACAATTTCGGACAGCTCGGCAGGCGTGACTCCGCTGTCGAGTGCCTTGGCGGTATAGTGCTCGAGCGAGGCCGCCTGCCCGCTGGCGAGCAGCGCGGCGACGGCGACAAGCGAGCGGTCTCGCGCATCCAGGCCACCGCGTTGCCAGACGTTGCCGAGCAGACGCTCTTCAGAATGCGCGGCGAATGCGGGCGAGACGATCCGCGCGCGTTCGAGTGAAGGGGGTGCTTTGCTCTCAGCCATGATTTCTTTTCCTGTTATTAACTATGCTCAGTGCGCAGTGAACCCGCCGTCGATCGGCAGGCCGACGCCGATTATGAAGCTGGCAGCTGGACTGCAGAGCCACAGCACTGCAGCGGCGATCTCATCGGCGCTGCCGAGACGGCCGATCGACTGCTCCTTCATGATCAATTCCATCGCCTCGGCCTGCCCTTTCAGCATGTCCTGGACCATCGGCGTATCGATTGTACCAGGGCAGATCGCGTTGATGCGGATGCCGCGCGACGCGTATTCGACGCCCGCGCTCTTCGTCAAGCCGAGTACTGCATGCTTGCTGCCATGATAGGCGGCGCGCTGCGGCAAACCGACCAGACCGCCTAGCGAGCTGTTATTGACGATTGCACCCGAACCCTGTTCGCGCATGATCCGAAGCTCGTGCTTCATCGATGCCCAGACGCCGCGCTGGTTGACTGCGACCACGCGCTCGAAATTTTCATAGGGCTCGTCGGCGGCATCCGATGGCGGCACCTGGATGCCTGCATTGTTGAATGCCATGTCGAGGCGGCCATATTCGGAAACCGTGTGGTCGATGGCGGCAGCAACTTGCGCTTCGTCAGCCACATCACAGGCGAGGCCGAGGGCCGTGCCCCCTTCTTCAACGATCCGCCCCGCTTCCGAGGTGGCGAGAGCGCCGTCCAGATCGGCCAGAACCACTGCAGCGCCGCTTTGCGCAAAGGCGCGGGCAGTCGCCAGCCCCATCCCCATTGCCGCTCCGGTCACGAAGGCGACCTGGCCGCTGAAATCATATCTCGGGTTTGTCACGTCGATCTCCAATCGCTGTTCCAACGCGCGAGGTAAGGCGTTGACGCCGGATCATAGAGAGCGGTTTGCTTTGACGGAGTATCAAATGCCGTTCATCAATCAGTCAAAGACCGAGCGGGCGAATCTCACGAATGAGATTGATCAGTGCCTTCAATCCAGCCGGCACCTGTCGTCGACTGGGATAGTAGATATGGTAGTCCCCGCCGATGGTCGCCCAGTCGGCGAGAACCTGGCGTAAAAGCCCGGCTTCCAGCATCGGCTTCATGGATGCATGTGTGCCATAAGTCAGTCCGGCTCCGGAAATAGCCATGGCCATCATCGTCGCACTGTCGTCGGCGACCAACTTGCTCGGGACGGAGATACCGAATTCGCCATCTTCGCGCATGAACTCCCAGCGGTAGATCTGGTCGTTTCCAAGCTTCACACCGATACAGCGATGATGCTGAAGGTCGTCGGGATGCATCGGCGTTCCGTGCCGCTCCAGATAGTCCGGCGAGCCGGCGACTATCCATCTCAAATCTGCAGACAGGCGTTGCGCCACCATATCTTCGGGCACGGTCCCACCATGACGGATACCTGCATCGAAGCCTTCGCCTACTATGTCAATGATCCGGTTGCTGGCGACAATCTCGATCTCCAGATCGGGATAGCGCTCCGCCAACGGGCCCATCACCGGGCCGAGAAGGTTGCGCGCGGCGTCCGCGACTACGTTAAGACGGATCCGCCCGCTTGGTGCTTCTCTGAAGCGGTTGAGATCATCGACCGCTTGACCGATCTCCTCGAATGGCCGGGTGAGCGCGTCGCGCAGTTGGTCGCCGGCCGCAGTAAGGGTCACCGACCTGTTCGTGCGGTTTACCAGGCGAACACCGAGCCTCTGCTCCAGTCCTTTGAGCCCGTGACTGATTGCAGATGCCGTGACACCCAGTTCCAGCCCCGCGCGCCGAAAGCTGCAATGCTGCGCGATCGCAAGAAAATAGGTAAAGTCGGCAAGGTCAGCGCGGTTCACCAACACGGCGTCAACGGGCTCCCACACCGGCGTGATACTGGGCGTCGCTGACAGGTTCGGCCCAGACCACGTTTTTGCCATCCAGCATCTCTGATACTGCAAGATGGGTCATGGTCGTAGTTTCGGTCGCGCCGTGCCAATGGCGCATGCCGGCGGGGACATGGACTACATCGCCTTTGCAGATTTTCTCGACAGCCCCTCCTTCGCGCTGTGTCAGTCCGCACCCATGGGTCACATAGAGCGATTGCCCGGCAGGATGTGTATGCCAGTTGCTTCGGGCGCCCGGAGAAAAGGTGACCAGTCCCAGGACTGCACGGCCTGGCGCCGTTGGCGTCACCAGAGGTTCCACCGTGACCTTGCCAATGAAATTGCGCGTGGGACCCGGCAGAGTCTCTCGCTTGCCGGCATGCGATACCGATGGCGGTACGCGGGGGGCAGGCTGGGCGTTGGCAGCGGCTGAGAGCGTGATAAGCAAGAGGCAAGGATACAGGCTGCGCATGGGAGCACCTCGATAGTCTGGGTCGGTAACGACCTAATCACCGATACCTCAAGAGAGATCACTCGATCTCTTCATCGCGTCATCAAAAAACGTTCACCGCAGGAATGCTGTATCAACGCGTTCTATGTCAATGCTTCGAAATCAAATCGCCGCGCCATTTGCGCTCGCCGCCCTCCTGCTCGCCGCCGGTCCGCAGACGGCGCTGGCGCAGGACGCTTCTTCAATTGGGATTACTCAGCCAAATGTCGATCATCGGCGAATGTCGCCGGATCAGGTTCGCGAGGTTGCGCCAGCGCTCGAGCAGTATACCCAACAGAACCTCTACGGTCAGGTCTGGAAACGCCCGGGTCTTTCGTCGCGCGATCGCAGCATGGTGTCGATGGCGGCGCTTATCACGCGCGGTGAGGCGCCAGCACTGGGATATTACGCCAACCAGGCGATCGAGAACGGTGTCAAGCCGAGCGAGATTTCGGAAGAGATCACGCATTTGGCCTTTTATGCCGGCTGGGGCAGGGCCTTTGCAGCGATCGGCCCTGTGCGAGAGGTATTCGCCGCAAGAAATGTGAAGACCTCCGATCTGCCGCCAGCAGTCGGTCCGTTGCAGCCGCTCGACGCAGCAAAGGACGCCTCGCGTGCCAATGGCGTCAGCCAGTTCAAGGGTGTGTCGGCCGGCGTCGTTGAATACACGGACGATCTGGTGTTCAGGAAGTTGTGGCAGCGGCCCTATCTTTCGCAGCGCGACCGCAGCCTCATCACTATCGCGGCGCTGATCGCCGACGGCAAGGGTGACCAACTCGTCTATCATCTCAATCGCGGTATGGATCAGGGGTTGACCGAGGCCGAGGTAGGCGAGGTGCTGACACAGCTCGCTTTCTACGCCGGCTGGCCGTCAGTCTTCACAGCATTGCCTGTGGTCAAGAAGGTGTTCGCCCAGCGCTCGCCCACCACCAGCGAAGCACCGCGATGAATGTCCTGCCACGACGCCAACCTGGCGGGTCGTTATCGATGCTGGAGCTTGGCGTACTGACGAACGGCGGCTGCCCCGCAGCCAGTTCGCCCGATGCGCTGCGTATTGTTTTCGTGAAGGCGCTGAATGATTCGCCGAGTAGCAGCATCATCGAGACAGGTGAGACCGGGTTCAACGACACCGTCCGCTCGTCGCTGCCCGCCCGAGACCATGTGGGCAGAGGTGCGCGTCATGTGGATTACGCGATCGACACAGCCTGACATGGGAGGCGATCAGATACCTTCGGTCGGTGGTCTCGCACCGGTGGTCCCGGTAATGGCGGTGGTTTTCCTGTTTTTCACAGCCGTCGGTTTGGCGCTGCCGGTCCTCCCACTTCATGTTCATGACACTCTCGGCTTTGGTCCGTTTGTGGTCGGGCTGGTGGCGGGCGGGCAGTTCGTCGCCGCGCTCGTCTCGCGTTTCTGGGCAGGCCGCCTTGCCGATACAAGGGGGCCCAAGCAGGCGGTTTCGCTGGGACTGATCGCCGCAGTCGCCTCGGGAGTCTGCTATTTGGGCTCGCTCGCGCTCCTTCCTGCCCCGCTCTGGTCAGTCACCGTCCTGATTGTGGGGCGGACTTTGCTCGGCGGTGCGGAAAGCCTGGTCATTACGGGCGGCATGCTGTGGGCTCTCGGGTTGGCCCCGGCCGATCGATCCGCGCAGGTGATCGCCTGGGTCGGCATGGCAATGTTCGCCGCCTTGGCCGCAGGGGCGCCATTGGGGAGCCTGCTCTATGGCGTCGCCGGGTTCATCGCCGTAGCGACGACGACGCTCATTCTGCCGCTCGTGTCTCTGGTGGTTGCCTTGCAGGTTCGCCCGTACATCCCGTCTGCCGCGCCTACGGGGCGGTGGCAGGATGTGTTACGCGCTGTCCTGTGGCCGGGCATCGGCTTCTCGCTGAGCGGCATCACATTCGGTGCAGTCACCGCGTTCCTGACTTTGTACTTCGCGACGCAGGGTTGGCCGCATGGTGCGCTTGCCTTTACCGCTTTCGCCATCGCCCTGATCGGCGCGCGTCTCGTCGGCGGGCATTTGCCCGACCGGCATGGCGGCGCACAGGTCGCCTCTGTCTGCCTGATTGCACAGGCGCTCGGGCTCGCGATCGTCGGGCTCGCCGGATCCGCCGTCGTCGCGATTGTAGGGGTGGTTATCGCCGGAGCCGGTTTCTCGCTTGTCTTCCCGAGCCTGGGCCTGGAGGCGGTGCGCCGCACACCGCCTGAGCAGCGTGGATTGGCAATAGGCACATATAATGCATTCCTCGACCTGACGCTTGGCATCGGCAGTCCGCTACTTGGTTGGGTCGGGGGGCATGCCGGTCTTGGCAGCGTTTTCGTCGTAAGCGCGGTGGCGGCATTGTTTGCGCTGCCCATCGCGTTGCTGCTCCGATCTCGTGCAGATCGCATCCATGACGAGTCCGAAGCTGCCGCTATGAATGAGGTATCCGAATGATCTAGGTTCGCGCTATTTCGCGGCCTTCCGTGGCCTTGCCGACTGAACGGTTCAGTGAGTGGGACCGGATCGGAGCGCTCAATCCTGAGCTCCAGTCTGTCAACCGGCGCGCAAAACTGCCCCTATCTGCGCCCGATATTTGCACGCCGCTCCACAGCCAAGGGTGTCTGCGACGACATCCTCGGCCTGCTGTAGAGCCGCTTACGCCTTGGTGCCATCCTCCTCGGCGATAATGCCGATATGTGCCCCAAACATCTGAAACGGGTCCGTGCGATCGGTGGCGGAGACTTCTCAATCCCTTTTGCCGACGATGGCGAACTCTCTATGAAGATGGGCTGATCGGCCGGAGGGATCGGGTCCTCGACGAAGCCGTTCCCGGACAGACGAACGAGCGGCTGCTATCGATATCAGGGAAAGCGATCCGAAATCGAAAAAACGGACTTACCGGTAGTCGGCTAAGCGGGAATACGACAAAGTGATCGAGGCGATCCTCGTCAAGATTATGCCCTGTAAGAGTGCTGTCTCTGGTCGTTACTCGTTGCCCGAAGAGGAGAATGTTCGCGAACGAGTCAATGCCTGAACCGGCACGATGAGATGGTTGATGCCACGATCGACTTCGCGAAGGTCACACCAATCCGAGAATTGCCAAGCACCTGTCCGCCAGGGTGGATAATGTCCATCATTTGGATCTCAAAGATGCCGGGTTCCGAGCAGTGGCTACGGCCATCGACCTCGACCTGCTTCAATAGGATCGCGGCAGATATCGAGCGCCAATCTGCCGCGATTCCGCTGCGCGTCACACGATCGCAGGCATTTTTTCGAGATGCTTGTCCAGCGTCACCGGATAGTCGCGTACGCGAACACCGGTTGCATTATATACCGCGTTGGCGATCGCGGGCGCGACACCGGTCAGGCCAAGTTCGCCCACGCCTTTTGCTTTCACGGGGGACATGGTCGGATCCACTTCCTCGATAAAGAAGGCTTCCAGATGCGGGACATCGGCATGAACCGGCACCTCATAGCCGGCGAGGTCGTGATTGACGAAGAAGCCAAAGCGCTTGTCGACAGTCATTTCCTCCATCAGTGCAGCACCGATGCCCATGGTCATGCCGCCAATGATCTGGCTATGCGCGGTCTTTGGGTTGAGTATGCGCCCGGCCGCGCAAACCGCCAGAAGACGGCGAACGCGGATTTCGCCGGTAAAGATGTCGACGCCGACTTCCGCAAAATGGGCGCCGAAGGTCTGCTGGAGGAAGCGATCCTTGAGATCACCGAACTCCATGAAGTCTTCCGCGACCAAGTCACCGTCTCGCGCCGCGTTCGCCAAAGGCACCATGCGATTGCCGCTGCGTACGTGCCCTTCGACAAAATCGGTGTCTGCAGAGTTGAAGCCAAGTTTCTGGGAAATGGCCTCGCGTAGTTTCATGCAGCCCGCGTAGACGCCGGCGGTGACCGATGGTGCCCCTTGCTGGCCGCCGGAGCCCGGAGTTTCAGGGAAAGACGAATCGCCGAGTCGGGCGATGACCCGGTCGGGAGTGACCCCCATCATCTCGGCGGCAATTTGTTGGACGATGGTGTAGCTGCCGGTGCCGATATCGGTCATGTCGGTTTCGACTGTGATCATGCCATCTGACGATAATCGAATCCGTGCGCCAGCCTTGTTGATTGGTGCACCGCGGATCGCGCAGGCCATGCCCATGCCTACCAGCCAGTCGCCGTCTTTCGTGCGGGCAGGCCTCGATTTGCGTGCGCTCCATCCAAACCGCTCTGCTCCCTCTGTCAAGCAGCGGGCAAGCTGGCGGATTGAGAACGGCCGATCGGGCTTTTCAGGATCGACCTGGGTATCATTAAGGATGCGGAACTGGACGGGATCGATACCAAGCTTCTCGGCCATCTCATCCATGGCAATCTCGAGGGCCATCAGCCCCGGCGCTTCTCCAGGTGCGCGCATTGCATTGCCTTCGGCGAGATCAAGAGTGGCCAGGCGATACCGCGTAAGGCGGTTGGGCGCTGCATAGAGCGTGCGGGTGGAGATCAGGGTCGGCTCGGTGCGCCCGCCCTCCAGATTGCCGGACCAGCTTTCGTGGCCAATCGCGGTCAGACGGCCGTCGTGGCCCGCCGCGAGTTGGACGCGCTGAATGGTTTTGGGGCGATGGATAGTGATGTTGAACATGATCGAGCGCTGCAAGGCGAGCTTGACGGGGCGTTTCGCTATCTTTGCAGCGATTGCCGCAAGTACCAGATCTGCCTGCACCGATCCCTTGCCGCCGAAACCTCCGCCGATAAACGAAGAGATCAAACGGATGTTTTCGCGCGGGATGCCAAGGATCAGTCCCAGGTCACGCGTACCCCAGTTCATTTGCTGGATGGCAGTCCAGCATGTCAGCCGCTCTCCGTCCCAATGGGCAAGTGTCGCATGCGGCTCCATCATCGCATGAGCTTGGTCGGGCACGGAGTAAGTCCGGTCAATCTTGATGGGGGACGAGCCGAACGCTGCCGCAAAATCGCCGACCTGCTTCTCCGAGGGGCCGCCAAACGGCTGCTTTGGCGCTATCGGTGCACTGGCCATCTGCGCTTCCAGATCGAAACTGCCGGGCGTGCGGTCGTACGTGACACGGATCAGCGCGGCGGCGGAGCGGGCCTGCTCGAACGTCTCCGCGATGACCACGGCGACCGGCTGATGATAGAAATCGACCTGTGGAGCGGCGAGCATGCGATGAACGTAGAAGGCTCCGACGCCTAGTGGTCCGGCGTTCTGATAGGTAACCACAGCGAGAACGCCCGGAGCCTGTTCAGCCTCGCGCACGTCGAGCGTTGCAATGCGTCCTTTGGCGATGGCCGAACCAAGAATATAGCCGTAAGCGGCATCATGTACGACATCATGATATTCGTAGGCATACTTGGCCGTGCCTGTTGTCTTGAGACCCGCTTCGTATCTAACGAGAGGTTGTCCCACGACCTTCATGCGATCGATCGGGGTCCGGCCCGCGGGCTTGTCGAACTTCATAGTCTCATCCCTTTCTTTTTAGAGCCAACGCCCTTGATCGACCGCGTCTTGGGTACGCGCGATGCATCGGGCGAGAAGCTCTTCGCAATTTCGTCTTCCGAGACTTACCAGGCATATGCGGCGGGTGCTTCACCGCCAGGACCCGGCCAGATCTCGTCAAGGCGTGCGAGCGCCTCGGGGGGCAGGGTCATCTTCAGGCTCTTGAGCGCGCCATGAAGCTGTTCGATTGTGCGGGGACCCATCAAGGGGGCAGTGACGATCGGATTGGCCTGCAGCCACGCCAGCGCGACATCGGCCGGTTCGGCGCCGAGCTCCGCGCAGAAAGATTCGTACTGCTCAAGCTGCGGCCGAAACTTTTCAATCTTGGCTTTGGCATCCGGGCGTGAGCGCCGGCCTTCATTCTCCGCCTTCAATACGCCGCCGAGCACGCCGCGGTTGAGCGGACTCCACGGTATGATGCCCAAACCATGATGCCTGCAGGCGGGCAGGACCTCAAGTTCAACGGTCCGCTCCATTAGATTGTAAAGGCTCTGTTCGGAGACAAGTCCAAGCGTCCGACGGGCCTGAGCGGCCGCTTGCGCAGTTGCGATATGCCAACCGGCAAAGTTGCTGCTGCCGACATAAAGCACCTTTCCTTGCTGAACGAGCAGATCGAGCGCTTGCCAGATTTCGTCCCAAGGCACGTCGACCGCCACATGGTGCATCTGATAGACATCAATATGATCGGTTTTCAGGCGGCGCAGGCTGTCCTCGCACGCCTGCCGGATGTGATAAGCTGAAAGGCCGCGGTCGTTCGGTCCCAATCCCATCGGTTGATAGACCTTGGTCGCAAGCACGATCTGCTCGCGTCGTCCGCCTTGCGCGAGCCAGTTGCCGATAATTTCCTCGGAGATGCCGTAGCCTTTTTCCATGTCGGGCCGCTGTGGACCGCCATAGACGTCGGCCGTATCGAAGAAGTTGATCCCGGCAGTAAGGGCCTCGTCCATGATTGCGAAACTTGTCGCTTCATCAGTAACATCACCAAAATTCATGGTGCCGAGGCATAACGGACTGACCTTGAGGCCTGTCCGTCCAAGCTTACGATATTGCATGAGTTCTCCTTGGATGCCCCAGAGTAACACTTAGCCGGAGCAATGGATCGATGAACAATTTTCACCGATGCATCAAACAGATGCCGCCCACGCTTTGGAAGCGTCGGTATGCTTTAACCGGACGGTTGCCTGTTTCCCCGAATACGAAATGACCGTAAGCGAAACCCTATTCGACTGCGCAGCAGGATCACAGCGAAAATCAAGATTTGGGCGACGGCGATCTTCAGTCTTTCCCCGGATTGCGAGCGAGTATAACCTATTCAGCCGCTCAGTCTCGTAAATGCGTTCAAGCCGACCGATGCGACGAGAATACACGGATGTGAGCTTGTCTCCTTCAAGACGACGGGCGAGGGCACACCCGCCGATGTACTTAAATCCACGGCCGTAAATGCCTGGTGAAATCGCCGTTCTCGTAAGTGGGTTTCCTGCCGCGACCATTTGCAGGGAGTGTCCGCCATCGGGTGTTCGCCGGCCGCCAATCGACCACTGTCCGACCTGGGCGGACGAAACTCGTAGACAGACGAAAGTCTGCTTGGATTTGACATCTTGCGAAGGCTGCCATCATCACCTTTCGCTTATGTCCGGTCCTGATAGGCCCACCAAGCAAAGACTATCCGAAAATGAGCATTTTGCCTGAGACCGTCGTTACGTGAGGAAGCTAGCACCGACGCTCGATAGCCATATCGCCGTCGCTGCAACTTCCTTCAGCTCGCCGAGGCAACCGGCTACCTCCAAGCGCATGATGTCTTCCATTGTTTGCGGAGGGGGATCCAACATGCTGGCGACCATCGACGAATTGATCGTCACTAAGCAGAAAAAATTTCAACATGTAACAAGCTATGTTGTCAAGTCGGACGTTGACCCCTGTTTGTGCCGGGATTGTGGCGCACTTGCGCTCTTGGCCCATCAAAAAAGCGAGCGAGGTTTTTCGAGGTCGATGCTTACAGACGCCCTGTGAGGCCGAGGCAGATCGGTGAGCGGGTTACGGCCACCGTCAAGCTCGCTTACGTCGGCATCCACTGCCAAGCGTCGTGCGTCCGCGCGCTAGATCGCCGAAGCCAAGATCCATGACAAGCTGCAATGCCTGTTCAATAATTCTTCGATCGATATATTAATTCACGCCCCGCAGCAGCTCATTGTGTCATCGTAATTTAAAAGGCAAATTGCATCCGAGCCATTATCGAATTTCCATCGTCCTTACCAAGGTATAGTCCTGACCGATTGTTTGTTTTCCATAGGACGTAATTGAGCATGAACTTCATCTCGACATTGAGATACCAGTTCAAGCCCAATGTCAGCGCGGTTCCATCTCCGCCCTGCGCGAAGTCATTGTAGTCCAGAGACTCATATCGGGCCGCAAGTTCCAATGCTCCTAATCCACCGTGCCCAATAGGAGACTTGATGTTAGGTCGCCCCCAGATGCCGCTGCGCGATACATATGGCGGCCGCTCACCTGTCAAGTAGATGCCTCCGTTGACTGCCCAAGCTTTCTGGGTATAGCAGCCAACGCCCTCTGTTCGTGAGCACAGGTGCCTGGTTCCGTACTCGCCATACCCATAGGCACTACGCAGGATGAGCCCGATTTCGCCGCCCTGGGCAAAGGATTTGGATGGCGTCGGATAGAGACCCGTAGATACCCTAAGGTTATCGTTGAAGCGTGTTGCAATATATGCGTTGAAGTTTACCGTCTGCACCGAGCTCGAAATGTCCTCTACAAATGCCCAATACCCCAAATGCAAGGTTGCGTTTGGCTCCTTTAAGGGGTTCCAGTGCGCGCGGCCCAAAAAGGTTAAGGAGTCATTGGCCGTTCCTGGATTGTTAATTGCGTCACCCGCGATTTGCCCGGCGAAATGCCAATTTCGACCGAAATATTTGCCGGTTAGTCCAAGTCCGAAGAACCCTTTTTCGGGGCGAATAGCGGTGGCAACGACACTGCGTTCCATGAACGGTGTGTTCTGCGAACTGGTCGAAGCATCCCAACCTCTTTCACTAAGTCGATTGCCCACCGAAATCTCGTATTCATTCCCCCGATCGTGGCCAAGGTAGGTCACGAAGGCACTGAGCAGTTCAGGATCGTTGTCCGCAAAATCGGCCTCGATCTGATACGCAAGTGATGAGGAAATAGTCCCTTCCATGCCAAAGCGAAGCGTGCGGCCTTCGGTTCCGGTGATGTTACGTGAATCGAAACGCGACCCATGGGTAGACGATGCGTCCACGGTCAAACGACCACGCGGCCGAAAAGAGAAGCCACCTTCCTCCACGCTAAGTAACGGCGCCCCATCTCGCCAACTAACGTCTAGGCCGTGGCGCTGCATCGGTTCTTTGGGCGTTTTTGGCGGGTCGGTCACACTCGACGCGCTAGCCAACGCGGCCTTTTCTGCAACCCTTGATTGTCCTACTACCGACGGAGTAACTGGCGCTGCGGACGCAACTCGGGTGTGAATTTCGCCCCCCTCAAGGGCCTGTAGCCTCGCTTCCAAGGCCAATAGGTTCTGCTGCTGCTGCTGCAAAAGTTTCTTTTGACCCTCCACCACCTCGCGGAGTTCGGCAATCTCTGCCTGTTGCGGATCGTTGGGTGCAGAAGCAAAGGAGGGCGAAGAGGCGAGCGCGAGCGCTGACCCGGCAAGCAGCTGGGTGCCGAGACGTAAAGTCGTCTTCATAGTGGAAACCTTAGATTTAGGCTGCCGAAGAGCGCGCGCGATGGCGCGCGGTCAGGACCAGAAGGAGAATCAGACCGATGCCGTTAAGTGCTGCAAGCGGAAGCAGTGCTACCGAATGGCTGCCGCTCGTCTCAAGAAGATAGGCATAGACATTCACGCTGCCACCGCCGCCTATGAGGTTGGATGTGGCGCCGATAAGCGCCAGGCCGGACGCCGCAGTGCGAGGAGACAGCCACTCGTACGACAGTGCCCAGAAAGGACCCTTGGCCGAGTATGCGCCGATCAGAATGGCGCTCAACATGACCATGGTCAGCATAAGGTTGGTCGTCAGGAAGCTGGCCATAATACCGACGCTGATGAGAAGCAGGGGAAGTCCTGAGTGCCACTTGCGCTCTTTTTGGCGGTCTGAGCTATTCCCCCAAAGAACCATGACGACCGACGCCACGCCGAACGGAAGAGCGGTGAGCAAACCCGTTTCGAAGTTGGACAGGCCGCCAAACGACTTGATAAGTTGCGGCTGCCACACACTCAAGGTCGTGCTTGATGCGGACGGGCCAGCGTAGATAATCGCCATAGCCCAAATCATCGGATTCTTAATGAGAGATAGGAAGCCAACGTTCTCGATCAGTGATTTCGCTTGGTTTTCCTCTTCGATGCGACTGGTCAGCCATCCACGCTGCTCATCCGACAGCCACTTCGCATTTGCTGGCCGATCATTCAGAACGAAGAGGCAGCAGACGCCCAATATGGTTGCGGGCACACCTTCGAGGATGAAGACCCAGTGCCAGCCGCGCATGCCTAGCAGGCCGTCCATGGACAGCAGCGCGCCCGAGATCGGGGCACCAATGAAATTGGCAGCAGGAATCGAGACCATGAAGATCGCCACTAGCCGAGCCCGATACGCGCGCGGCAACCAATAACTCAGGTAAAGGAGCACGCCGGGGAAAAATCCCGCTTCTGCAGCGCCAAGTAGGAACCTCATGACGTAGAGCGAATTTTCGCCCGTGACGAATGCGGTTGCTGCCGAAAGCAGACCCCAGGTAATCATGATGCGTGCGATCCAGATGCGCGCACCGAACTTTTCCATCGCCATGTTGCTTGGAACTTCGGCGAGGAAATACGAAACGAAAAAGAGGCTGCTGGCAAAGCCGAACGCGGTTTTCGTAAGCCCCAAATCCTCATTCATTTGAAGTGAGGCCATGCCTATATTGCCGCGATCTACGATCGCGAAGAGGTAGCATAACATCAGGAACGGCACGAGACGCCAGGAAACCTTGCGCATCGTGCTCTTTTCCAACGGCGATATTTCGTCCGAGGTCAAAGTGGCTCTCCCGTATGGGTTAGGTTTGAATGGGCATTTACGCCGGCGTAAATGCTCGCGCATTGGCAAGCTGGCTATGTTCGGGACGCTTGCCTTCGATCATATCGATCGCCTGTTGCATCACGATCGTTCCGACGCGCGCCTTTGCCTCGTGGGTGCTTGCCCCGACGTGAGGCGTTACAACAAGATTCGGTGCCGACCACAGCGGTCCTTCAACGCGGGGAGGTTCTTGTGCTAGCGTATCCAGGCCAGCTCCTGCCAGCTTCCCGCTTTTCAGGGCAGCAGCCAGAGCTATCTCGTCGACAAGTTCCCCGCGCGCCGTATTTATAAGAATAGCACCGTCTCGCATGCGAGCTATCGCCTGATCATCAATCATGTTGCGCGTCGCGTCCGTTAGCGGACAGTGCATGCTTATCACATCACAGGATGCAAGGAGTTCGTCGACTGAGGCGACCCGTTCGACAACGGTTCCGTCGACATCGTCAGGAGCATACGGGTCAAAGACCCGCACCTTCATGTTGAGAGATGATGCCATCGAGGCTAAAATGCGCGCGATCGTGCCGAACCCGACAAGTCCGACCGTTTTTCCGAAAAGTTCGAGGCCAGTCGAGGTCTTGTCCCAGGTGCCTTGGCGAACGCTGCCATCAAGCGCAGGTATGCGCCGGCCAGTCGTGAAAAGAAGTGCCAAGGCTTGCTCGGCCACAGACTGGGCGTTCGCGCCTGCAGTAAACGATACCGGCAAACCAAGTTCACTCGCCGCGGCAACGTCGATAGAGTCGACCCCCACACCGTGTTTCGCGACAAGCCTGAGTTCCGGCAGGCCAGTGGCCATGACTTCACGTGTGATCTTGGCAGAGCGCACGATGAGCACAACCGGGCGGTAAAGGGTGATCTTTTCGAGGAGCGCGCTTTCGTCTGGGTAAGGCGGTATGATCTTCAGATCCACACCGTTCTTGTCCGCCAGTGCCGCGGCATCGGCCGAGAGCCCCGCTCCCACGAACAGCACAGTACGGTTCGCTGTCATCGTTACGCATCCATCTCGCAGTTTGCCGCGATGAGGGCCTTCTCAACCCATGAGCGGTCATTTTGTCCTTGGGCAATCCGCTCCAATTGCGCGGTCTCAGCCAAGTGCTTCTTCACCGCAGCCGCATAGACTGCCTCAGCTTCTGCGACGGGAATGCATACCAGTCCGTCATCATCGCCGATCAGTAGATCTCCGGGTGTAATGACCATGCCGTTTATGGCGATAGGTACGTTGACCTCACCGGGGCCGTCCTTGTAAGGGCCTCGATGCGAGACTCCTGCTGCGAACACGGGGAAGGTCCCTTCGCGGATGGCAGCCAAATCGCGAATAGCGCCAAATATTACAAGTCCGGCCAGACCACGTTGGGCCGCATGTGCCACCATGAGTTCGCCGATGATGGCGTTTGTAAGATCGCCGCCGGCGTCCACTACGACTACATCCCCGGGTTGCGCGCGATCAAGAGCCGCATGAACCATCAAATTGTCGCCTGGACGGGCTTTCACCGTCACGGCTGGTCCAGCCAGGACGCCCCCGGAATGATACGGCCGCAAGTTGGCCCCCCCAGCAGCCATTCGCGACATCGAGTCGCTGATATTGGCGACCGGCAGCGCTTTGAACTTCTCGACGGTAGCCGCATCAACGGATTGAAGGCGTTGCAGGATGCGAAAGCCGATAGGCATAGAGCTCTCCACGAAAACAGAACACACATACCCATTTTGAGAATGCCGAATTTAGGCGATTCAAGACAGGTTATGGAGCTTCTTTGGCCCTGAAATTATAAAAACGCAACACCCGTTCTGTTTTTCGGGTTTTGGGTTAGCGGCTCACCGTGCAGCCTATGCTGCACAAGCTGGCGCTGACTCTTGTGCTCCCCCCGCTCTTTGACAGAGCGGTACGAGAAGCCAACACGTTAGACGAAATCAGGAAATTGGTGTCGCAGGAGATTCCTCAACCGCGCGGAACACGGAACCGAGGTCTGATCCCAAAGCTGCGCTGATCTTGACGCAGGCCGCCATCAAGTCGTCTTCATAGCGCTTGGCGGCTTCCCAGGTGAGTCTCGACATTGGTCCAGTTAGGGACACGGCTCCAACCAGCCGGTCGCCCTGTCCCAGAACTGGCCCAGACATCGATGCAGCGTGCGGGTCCGTTGCACCAGCAGTATAGATTGGCATTGCAGGAAGGCCTGGCTGTTCGTCGGGCCATTTTCTAAATAGCCGCAAAATTTTAGCCGACGAGGCATTGTCCATCGGACGAAAAGATCCTGGAGAGATGTCGAGGCGCAATGTGAGCGGCGAGTTTGCCCGGTAAAGGCAAAGCCTTTGTCCTTGCTGCTCAATGTAGAACGTTGCAGTTTCTTTCGTAACATATGCAAGGTGCGACAAGATCGGTGAAATTATGGCTTCCATGCCCTGTGAGCTGCTATAAATAGCATGAAGTCTGACAATCTCACTTCCTAGAACATACTGATCATTGATCCGGATAAGATAGCCAGCGTCCGTAAATGACGAGATTATTCTAAGGATCGTACTTTTAACGATTCCTGTCCGCCGCGCCATCTCTGCTAGGGAAAGTGCATCGTCACCTTGCTCGAAGCATGAGAGGACATTCAGTGCGCGTGTCACAGAGGCTACACCGTCCAGCGGGCGGTCGATAGAATTTTTCATTCGATCAATTTGCCAAATTGGCCATGTTGTCGCAAGGCTGGGCGGCTAATCGTCGGAGGCCGATACCTGCCGATTGCCTCAGCTCGACTTTGTACGTTTTTGGTCAGGTCCAGGTCCAGAAGATGCTGTTTTCAGCAACGTGGTCGAGTGCTTGATCGAGGGGCAAGACGCATCCGCCCATATCATCGATATTTTCCCAT
>NZ_BAAILP010000045.1:0-1330 GCF_054589055.1 Novosphingobium sp. 11B
GCGCAGAGTCGCGAACTCGGCAGCGGCCAGCGCAGTGGCCTTGGGGATGGCCTGCTGGATGCGCCACATCAGCCAGTAGGCGGCGGTATGCAGGATGAGGCGCATCTGGTTGGCATTGGCCGAGCGGCACGAGGTGCGATCGCTGGCCAACTGGGTCTTGTGGCGCTTGATCAGGTTCTCGGCTTGGCCGCGCGCGCAGTAGAGCGTGTCGTAAATATGCTCGGCCGAGCCTTCTGTCAGCGAGGTGACGACATAGCGGATGTCCATGCCCAGCGTGCTGGCTTCGATCCGGGCGACGACGCGGCGTTGGCCCTTCCAGCTTTTGGCGCCGTAGCGGGTCTCGGTATAATGGCGCAGGACCGGGCATTGGCGCTGAGCCCGCTTGACCGCGCAGGCATCGGCGACGGCGACAATGATCGGATCGGCCCGCAGCGCGGCGTTGGTCGGCAAGCCGAACACGTAATCGACCCCGGCCGCCTCGCAGAACGCCATGATCTCGGGCCGACCGTAGTGCCCGTCTCCGCGGATAGTGATGTGGGTATCGGGCCAGTGCTGGCGGATATGACGCACCAGGCGCCGGATGTGGCCGGCACCTTCGGCACCAGACGGCGTCTTGCCGGTGCGCAGCAGCATCGCGACCGGACGGCCGGTCGCAGTGTCGTAGACGTGGATCGGCAGAAAGCAGCGTTCGCCGTGATGGCCATTCCAAAACGAGAGTTGCTGATAGCCGTGCACGACATCGCAGGTGTCATCGATGTCCAGCGTCACCGCCGCCGGTGGGACCGGATAGCTGGCACAGTAGACGCCGATCATCGCGGCCATCATCCGGGCCAGTTCGCGCGTGGTCGGTGCATTCTCCCAGCGGCTCATCGTCGGTTGGCTCGCAAGCCCCGCGCCCGATCCCGGCAACTTGCCCAGTGCCAGGCGGAACCCCGGATCGTCGCGCAGGGCGTCGAGATCGTCAGCATCCTCGTAGCCACACGTGATCGCGAACACCCGGGCGCGCAGGATGTCATCAAGGCGATGGGTCACCCGCGTCGGGTCACGCGGATCAGCGATGCAAGCCGCAAGCCTCCGGCAAATTCCCATCGCTCGCTCGGCTTGCGCCAGCAACAGAACGCCGCCGTCCGAGGTCAGCCGGCCACCGTCGAACGCGGCTGTGATCTTCTTCCCGCCAACCGCTGGAAACGAAAATCCCGGTGCGCTATCATCGCTCCCGGCGGGTGTGGTCCGTGGCATAAATTGCCTCGCTGCAGGACTGGTCTAGACACCCATTTTCCTACTGCAAAGCAATCGCTTACGCCACTCCCGCCAACCCTATCACCCGCCT
>NZ_BAAILP010000046.1:0-11549 GCF_054589055.1 Novosphingobium sp. 11B
GAGGGGGACCGCCGCCGCAGGCGGTGGTGGAGGGGTTTGGAAGGCCCCCTCCGTCAATCGCTGATGCGACTGCCACCTCCCCATCGCTGCGCGACAGGGAGGATTGCAGAATAAAAAAGGCGGCGCTCCCATCGGAACGCCGCCTTTTCAATTCAACGCCTTGCGAGACTTACTTGCCGCGCAGCTTGCGGTGCTTGGTCAGGTCCAGCACTTCGCTCGGGCCGTTGTCGTCCTGCAGCAGGCCGAGGCGGCGGGCGACTTCCTGGTAGGCCTCTTCCTCGCCGCCGAGGTCGCGGCGGAAGCGGTCCTTGTCGAGCTTCTCGCCGGTGGTCATGTCCCACAGGCGGCAGCCGTCGGGGCTGATCTCGTCGGCGAGGATCACGCGGCTGAAGTCGCCGTCCCAGATGCGCCCGAATTCGAGCTTGAAGTCGACGAGGCGGATGTTGATCGCCGCGAACATGCCCGCCATGAAGTCGTTCACGCGGATCGCCATGGCGGCGATGTCCTGCATCTCGTCATGGTTGGCCCAGCCGAAGCAGGCGATATGTTCCTCGGCGATCAGCGGGTCGCCCAGCGCGTCGTCCTTGTAGTAATACTCGATCAGCGTGTGCGGCAGCATTTCGCCCTCGGGGATGCCGAGGCGCTTGGAGATGGAACCGGCGGCCACGTTGCGCACCACGACCTCGATCGGGATGATCTCGACCTGGCGGACCAGCTGCTCGCGCATGTTGAGGCGGCGGATGAAGTGGTTGGGCACGCCGATGTGGTTCAGGCGCGTGAACACATACTCGCTGATGCGATTGTTGATGACGCCCTTGCCCTGGATAGTGCCCTTCTTCTGGGCATTGAACGCGGTCGCATCGTCCTTGAAGTACTGGATCAGCGTGCCGGGCTCGGGGCCTTCGTAAAGGATCTTGGCCTTGCCTTCGTAGATCTGGCGGCGACGGGACATGCGCTTGGGTCCTTGCAAAACGTGCGAAAGAGCAAGCCCCGGCGCTTCGGGAAGGCCGGGGCATTCGAGCGGGCATATAATGGAAGCCGGTGTAAAAGCAAACTGCCCGCGCGGCAGGGGCCTCCGGGGCGAAGATGAGCGAGGAATTGTGCGGATGGGCGTGACTATCGAGGTGCTGACGGGGGCGCAGATGCTGGCGGCCGTGGGCGATCTTGCGCAACTGCGGATCGCGGTCTTCGCCGAATGGCCCTACCTCTACGACGGCGCGGAGGCTTACGAGGAAAGCTACCTGCGCGAATTTGCCGAGGCGGCCAATGCCGTGCTGGTGGCGGCGCGCGATGGAGCCCGGGTCGTGGGTATGGCGACGGCCTCTCCCATGGCGGCGCAGAAGGCGGAGTTTCGCGCGCCTTTCGAGTCGCGCGGGCTGGACGTGGCGGGGGTTTTCTACTTCGGCGAATCCGTGCTGCTGCCGGAATATCGCGGGCAGGGCATCGGCCATGCCTTCTTCGACCATCGCGAGGCGCAGGCGCGGCGGTGCGGTGCGAAGGCGACGACGTTCGCGGCGGTTGTGCGGCCTCTCGATCATCCGGACCTTCCGGAGGGATACGTGCCGCTCGACGGGTTCTGGCGCAGGCGCGGGTATGTGCCGGTCGAGGGACTGGTCACCGAACTGGCGTGGAAGGACCACCGGGATGAGGGCGATCGTCCGAAGCCGATGCAGTACTGGATGCGGGAGCAGGGGTAGTGGCTTGCCGTCAGGCCCACCCCGTCCGGCTAGGTCCTTCGGACCAAGCCTCCCGGCCCTCCCGCAAGCGGGAGGGCTGAAACGGTTTTCCCCGCCCGCTTGCGGGAGGGGCAGCGAGACTTAGGCCGCAGGCCTTAGTCGCAGCGGGGTGGGCCTATCGCGCCTTCAACTCTGCCACCAGCGCCCGTGCCGCCGCGCTGACCTGCTCCCACGTCGACTCGAACCCTTCCGGCCCGCCGTAGTACGGATCGGCCACGTCCTGCCCCTCCAGCCCCGGCACGTGGTCGAGCAGCAGCGACAGGCGCGCCTCGCCATCCGAGGGCGCGATCCGGCGCAAGTCGGCGAGGTTGGAGGCGTCCAGCGCGACGATGCGGTCGAAGCGGCGGAAGTCTTGCACCTGCACCTGCCGTGCGCGGTAGGAGTGGATGTCGATGCCGTGGCGCGCGGCCTCGGCGCAGGAGCGCGGGTCCGGTCCCTTGCCGACGTGCCACGATCCCGTGCCTGCCGAATCGGCGATCACCTCCAGCCCGGCGCCCTCGGCCTCGCGGCGCAGCGCTGCTTCGGCGAGAGGAGAGCGGCAGATGTTGCCGAGGCAGACGAACAGGACGGACGGTACGTGTGACATGGTTCGGCGATAGCGCCCTGCCGCGCCTGCGTCACTCCGCGAGTTTCTGAGGGATAGGCGCCTTCGCGCTTTCGGCCAGCTGCAGCAGCATCGCGCGCACGTCGGCGACGACGAAGGGCTTGTTGAGCATCGGCCGGTCGGCGTGACCCTGCGGCAGATGCTCCCGATCATAGCCGCTGACGAAGGCGAAGGGCGTGTCGCGTGCGGCAAGGGCGTCGGCGACGGGGTCGATCTTCTCGCCGTTGAGATTGCCGTCGAGAAGCACGAGGTCCGGCCTCGCCTCGCGGATCATGGCGAGGGCCTGTTCGCACGAGGTCGCCGGACCGATGGCGACGCAGCCGCCATCCTCGATCTCCATGATCAGTTCCATCGCGACCAGCGGCTCGTCCTCGACCACGAGTATGCGCATCGGCGGCATCGACGCAGGCGCATCGGCCACCGGCGGAGGGGCGACCGGTTGCGGTTCGGGTTCGACCACACGGGCTCCGGGCACCAGGGGCAGCACCATCGACCAACGCACGCCTTCGGGCGCGAACTCGGAGACGATGCGCGCGCCGTCGGAAACCATGCTGTGCTCGATCAGGGTCGAGCCGAAGCCGCGCCGCTCAGGGGGAGAGACGGGCGGGCCGCCGTGTTCGCTCCATTCCATCGCCAGCACGTGGCTGGTGACGGTCCAGGCGAGGCGCACGGTGCCGACCGCATTGGAGAACGCCCCGTACTTGTGCGCATTGGTGGCGAGTTCGTGGAACACCAGCGAAAAGCGCAGCGCCAGTTCGGGCGGCAGGTCGGCGTCGGGGCCGTCGAGCAGCAGCCTATCCTCGCTGAGCGCACCGATGGCGACGTGGTCGGCGATGAGGCGGCGCAGGCTCGCGCTCTCCCACGTGGTCGCGCTGAGCATCGAGTGCGCGCGCGCCAGTGCCTGCAGGCGGCCGGTGAAGGCGTCCTGGAACTCCCGGTGCGAGCGGGCATGGCGGAACCCCTGCGAGGCGATCGCCTGCACCGTTGCCAGCGTGTTCTTCACCCGGTGGTTGAGTTCGCCGATGAGCAGGCGCTGGGTGTCCTCGGCGCGGCGGCGTTCGGTGATGTCGAGCATCTCGATCATCACGCTGCCGGGGCGCAGGCCAGTGCCCGCGAGCGAGGAACAGTACCATTCACCTTCACGCAAGGACCCGTCGGCCCGGTGGTAGCGGTGCTCCTGCATGGCGCGGCGGTCGCCGCCTTCAAGCAGTTCGCCCATGCCCTTGAGGAACGCCTCGCGCCCGCCGTTCGGCGGCAGGAACGGCGCTTCCGAAAGGGGCACGCCGAGCATGTCGGCTGCCGTGTAGCCCATCGTGCGTTCGGCGCCCTTGTACCAACCGACGATGCGCAGGCTGGAGTCGATCTCCAGCACCGCCATTGGCGAATTGTCGCCATGCGCGCGCAGACGGCCCAGCGCGGCGCCGAGTTCATCGCGCTGGAATGCAATCTCGCGGCGCTGGCGGGCCAGCTCGACGAACACCGTGACCTTCGAATTGAGTACGGTGATGTCGATGGGCTTGAGCAGGTAATCGACCGCGCCGGTCTCGAAGCCGCGGAACTTGCGCCGCTCGTCCGTGGCGACGGCGGTGAGGAAGATGATCGGCACGCCGCGCGTCCGCTCGGTCCCGCGCATGAGTTCGGCCAGTTCGAAGCCGTCCATCTCGGGCATCTGCACGTCGAGCAGGGCCAGCGCGAAGTCTTGCCGCAGCAGCAGTTCCAGCGCCTCGAAGCCCGATGACGCAGTGACGAGTTCGACGCCGGGCTGGTCCAGCGCGGCTTCCAGCGCGATCAGGTTCTCGCGGACGTCGTCCACCGCAAGGATGCGCAAGGGTTCATTCGGCAAAGGCGGCCTCCTGCACATCGTGCGTGGTGCGCCGCCAGATTTTCTCGGCCGGGGCGAAGTCTGAAAAGCACTCGGTCTCCGCCGAGAACGCGACGGTCTCCTTGGAACCGAGACCGAGGAAGCCGCCGGGCGGCAGCGACTGGGCGAAGAGGCCGAGCGCGCGGTCCTGCAGGGCGCGGTCGAAGTAGATCAGGACGTTGCGGCTCGACACCAGCTGGACCTCGGAGAATACCGCATCGCTGGCGAGGTTGTGGTCGGCGAAGACCGCGCGGCGGCGCAGCGCCGGATCGAAGCGGGCGACGTTGCTGTTGGCGGTGTAGTAGTCCGAAAGCGAACCCTTGCCGCCTGCCTCGCGGTAATTGCGCGAGAAACCGGCGATGCGCTCGATATCGAAGATGCCCGCCTCGGCCTTCGCCAGCGCGGGGCGGCTGATGTCGGTGCAGTAGAACATCGTGCGATCCTCCAGCCCCGCCTCGCGGAACAGGATGGCGAGGGAGTAGAACTCCTCGCCGTTGGCGCAGCCCGCGATCCACACCTTGATCGTCGGCCATGTGGCGAGGTGGGGGATCACCGTCTCGCGGATCATTCGGAAATATTCGGGGTCGCGGAACATGTCGCTGACCTGAATGGTCAGGAAGCCGATCAGCACCGGCAGGCTGGCGGAATCGTGGAGGATCACGTCGAGCAGGCCGGAGAGGTGCGCCACGCCGAAATGGGCCTGCGCGCGTTCGAGGCGGCGCAGCAGCGAGGCGCGCGAATAATCGCGGAAATCGTACTGGTAGCGCCGCCAGATGGCCTCGACGATGAGGTCCAGTTCGATGTCGTTCAGGCTGTCGCCGGAGCGGATGACCATCATCTCTCTCGCCCGATCATCGCGGCATCCACACGCGCACGAGGCTGAGCAGCTTGTCGATGTCGAGCGGCTTGGAGAGGTAGTCGTTGGCGCCCGCGTCGATGCATTCGCGGTGGTCGCGCTCCATGGCCTTGGCGGTGAGCGCGATGATCGGCAGGCGCGACCACTGCGGGTCTTTGCGGATCTCTTTCATGCAGGTCAGCCCGTCCATCTCGGGCATCATCACGTCCATCAGCACGAGATCGACCGGCGCCCCGTCGCTGTCGGCGCTGCGGGCGAGTTCGTTCAGCGCTTCGATCCCGTTGCGGGCGATCCGCACGCCGACGCCGTGCGGTTCCAGCACCGAGGTCAGCGCGTAGACGTTGCGGATGTCGTCCTCGACCACCAGAATCTGGCGGCCTTCCAGCGCCTGGTCGCGGCCCAGCGAGCGGGCGAGCAACTGCTGCTTTTCCTGCGGCAGTTCGGAGACGACCTGGTGGAGGAACAGCGTGACCTCGTCGAGCAGGCGTTCGGGGCTCTTGGCGCCCTTGACGATGATCGACTTGGAATAGCGCCGCAGCCGCATCTCCTCTTCGGGCGAGAGGTCGCGGCCGGTGTAGACGATCACCGGCGGGAAGCCGACGCTCTCGTCGTGCGACAGGCGTTCGAGCAGGTCCAGCCCCGACATGTCGGGCAGGTTGAGGTCGAGCACCATGCAGTCGAACGTCTCGGTGCCGAGACTGCCCAGGCATTCGGCGGCGGAGTGGACCTCCACCGTCTCGACATCGCGCGAGGCGAGCAGGTGGTGGATCGCCTCGGCCTGCTGGGCGTCGTCCTCGACCACCAGCACGCGGCGCAGGCGCTGCGACATGCGCGCCTCCAGCCCTTCGAGCATGTCAACCAGGGTGTCGCGGCTGACCGGCTTGAACAGGTAGCCGACCGCGCCGCTGGCGAGCGCCGCATGGTCGTCATGGTCGGCCGAGACGATATGGACCGGGATATGGCGGGTGCGGGCGTCGCGCTTGATGCGGTCGAGCACCGAGAGGCCGGTGTGATCGGGCAGGTGCATGTCGAGGATGACCGCCTGCGGCAGATACTGGCGCGCGAGCAGGGCGCCTTCGTCGGCGGTCCCCGCGATCAGGCACGAGAAGCCGACTTCGTGCGCGAGATCGGCGAGGATACCCGCGAAGGCCGGATCGTCCTCAACGATGAGGATCACGCGCGAATCGCCGCTCAGCGTCTCGCGGTCGTCGGCGATGGCGGCGAGGCGGCGCGGGGCCGTCGGCGCAGGCGTCGGCGACGTGGCAAGCGGCGTGGGCGAGGGGCGGCGGACCTGTTCGGGCGCGGCTTCGGCGTCGAAGTGCTCGGGCAGGGTGATGGTGAAGGCGCTGCCCTTGCCGGGCTCGCTCTCCAGCGAGATCGTGCCGCCGAGCAGCTGCGACAATTCACGCGAGATCGAGAGGCCAAGGCCTGTGCCGCCATACTTGCGGGCGATGCCGCCGTCGGCTTGACGGAACGCCTCGAAGATCGCGCCCTGCTTGTCGGCGGGGATGCCCGTGCCGGTGTCGCGCACGGTGAAGGCGACGTTCCCGGCGGCGCGGCCGACCTCGACGGCGACGTGGCCGCGCTCGGTGAACTTGATCGCGTTCGACAGGAAATTCTTGAGCACTTGCTCCAGCCGCAGAGGGTCGGTCTCGATTTCGCCCGCCACGTCGGCGATGCGCAGTTCCAGGCCGCGCTTGGCGGCGGCGGGGGCGAACGTATCGCGCAGCTTGGCGAGGATCGCGGCGACCGGGACGGTGCGCGGTTCCAGCTCCAGCTTGCCTGCCTCGATCTTGGAAATGTCGAGCACGTCGTTGATCAGCGCGAGCAGGTCGTTGCCGGACGTCTCGATCGTCTCGGCAAAGCGGACCTGCTCGGACGAGAGGTTGCCGCCGCGATTGTCGGCCAGCAGGCGCGCCATGATCAGCAGCGAGTTGAGCGGCGTGCGCAGCTCATGGCTCATGTTGGCGAGGAATTCGCTCTTGTAGCGGCTCGCCTGTTCCAGATCCTCGGTCTGGCCGCGCAGCATCGTCTGGGCGCGGGTCAGTTCGTCGCGCTGGGCTTCGAGCGAAGTCGCCTGTTCCTCCAGCTGGGCGTTCGAGCGCTCCAGCTCGGCCTGCTGGGCTTCGAGTTCGGTCTGGGAATTCTGCAGGGCCTTGGCCTGCGCTTCCAGTTCGTCGTTGGTGGCGCGCAGTTCCTCGCTCTGGTTGGCGAGTTCCTCGGCCTGCTGCTGGGTTTCGGAGAGCAGGTGCTCCAGCCGCGCGCGGTATTTGGCGGAGCGCAGCGAGAGGCCGACCGCGCCGGAAATCGTGTCGAGGAAGCGGGGCGCGTCTTCGGGGCGGGCCTCGGGCGTGTCAAGGAAGCCGAGTTCGATAACGGCATTGACCTTGCCGTCGATCGCGGCCGCGCCGAGTACCAGACGGTCCAGCGGCGACTGCCCGAGCGCGGTCCCGAACGAGAGATAGCCGGCTGGGGCCTTCGCGATCGTACGGGTGCGCCCGTCGCGGATCACTTCGGCAAGCAGGCCGTCGTCGGGCGCGAGCTGGTCGGGAACCCCGGCACCTTTGGGTACACCGTAACTGGCGACGCGGCGAAAGGCGCCTTCGTCATTGACGTAGACGATCCCCGCCGCCGCGCCGAAACGGTCGACGAGGAAGCTGATCACGCGGTGCGAGAGGTCGTCGAGGGAGAGGTTTCCGGTCGTCTCCCGCGCCAGCTTCGCTTCGCCTTCACGCAGGGCCTGCAAGGCTCGCGCGGAATTGCGGTAGCTGATGAACGCGGCGCCGATGCCGGCCAGCGTCAGGTTGGTGATCGTGCCCAGGGTGCGGTTGATGAGCGCGATTTCCTTGGCCACGCCTTCGGGCGCGAGCTGGTAGCCGATCACGATCAGCACGGTCGTCGCGGCGGCCACGGCAAGGGGCGCCAGCCGATGCGGCGCGAGATAAGCCAGCACCGTAGGCAGCAAATAGATGACCCAGATCGAGGTGCCCAGCGGGAAACGGGTGTCGGCGATGAAGGTCAGGCCGATGACGATGGGTAGCAGGATGTAGAGAAACTTGGTGGAATCCAGTCCGCGGGCGGTTGCCATTCACTCGTCTCGCGGGGGTAAAAAACCGCTGCAGCCGGACCGCTCCCCCATCACGCACGGTCCCCGGATCAGGTCGGATAACGTTAACGGCGTTCCTCGGTTCCCGACGGACCGAAATATTTTCGCCGCGGACTGCGGCCGGACGCAAAGCCGCGCGCTCGCCAAAACTTCCTTAAGACATTGCTGGTATCGGCAAAGGATTATCGGGGCAATTCCAAGAGCGAGCCTGGTTTACGATGCGTCAAGCATGTCTCTATCCTGCCAAGGCCGTTCGCGAAGTGCTGAACGGTGTCCTGCGCGATTCCGGCGGCAACATCCTTCCGATCGCAGCGATCGGCATGCTCGTGGCGGCGGTCGTGGTGGGCTCGGCGGTTGATCTGAGCCGCGATTACCTCGTGCGTGAACAAATCCAGTCTGCCTGCGACGCGGCGGTGCTGGCGGGGCGGCGCACGGTGACGACGGCTGGTTTCGACACCGCCTCGAAGGCGGCCGCGACGGCGTATTTCAACACCAACTTCAACGACGCGCAGCAGGGCACGCGCTCCACGGTGTTCACCGTGACTTCCACCGACGACGGCCAGACCGTCACCGCGACCGCGACGACCGTGCTCGACACGTTGCTGATGCGCATCTTCGGCAAGGACAGCTTCGACATCCGGGTAAACTGCGGAAGCTCGATGGGCGTCGGCAACGCCGACGTGATGATGGTGCTCGATACCACCGGTTCGATGGACTACACGCTTTCCGGCTCGCAGACGCGCATCCAGGCGCTGCGCGCGGCGATGAAGAACTTCTACACGACGATCTACAATGCCACCGCCAACAGCAACGCGCGCGTGCGCTACGGCTTCGTGCCGTTCAGTTCGACGGTGAACGTGGGCAGGCTGCTCACGGCGGTCAACAGCAGCTATATCGTCGACAGCTATCCCTATCAGTCGCGCGCCTACGAGCCCGACGATTCGGGCGGCAGCGATTACAGCGGCACATGGACTGCCGTTATTCCGACGACTAGCTACAGTTCGCAGAACGACTGCAATAATGCCAAGCCCGCAGATACGGCGTTCAGCGAGCAGGGGTCCGGGCAGGCACGATCGCAAGTGAAGAAGGAATACTCGTGTATTCGTTCCGATAGAAACACGCCATACTACGTCTATTGGCGCTGGCTGACCCGTCCCTACACGATGCGCTACCATCAGGTTACGTACGACACGAGCAGCTTCAAGAAGTTCAACTCGGTCGCCACGCCTACCGGAACCAACGGCGCGAACGTGTCCTCGACCTGGGGCGGCTGCATCCAGGAACGCGACACCGTGGCGCAGGCCACCTTCAGCTACTCGACCAGCACGGGCATCTCGCCCAAGGCCGCGCTCGATCTCGACCTCGACACGGCGCCGACGTCGGACGACAAGACCAAATGGCGTCCGCTCTGGCCGGAGGTGTCCTACCGCCGCTGGTCGGACAGCGGCTACTACACCACCGCGACCACCAACAACGGCGGTGATGCGGGAACGTATTGCCCGGCGCAGGCAAAGCTGCTGGCGACGATGACGCAGAGCGCGTTCAATTCCTACGCGGACTCGCTCGTGGCGATCGGCGGCACGTACCTCGACGTCGGGATGATCTGGGGCGGGCGCCTGATGTCGCAGCAGGGCATGTGGTCGACCCTCAACAGCGACGAACCGTCCAACGGCGGCAAGGTTTCGCGCCACGTCATCTTCATGACCGACGGCCAGATGGAGCCCAACCAGTACATCGCCCAGGCCTGGGGCATCGAGTACTGGGACCGCCGCGTCACCACCGACGGTACGACCAACGACACCGCCCGCCACACCCAGCGCTTCCTTGCAACGTGCGAGGCGATCAAGGCCAAGGGTATCCGCGTCTGGGTCGTGGCGTTCACGTCCAGCCTGAGCAGCGATCTGACGACCTGCGCGTCCGACGACAGTTCGTACACGGCGAACAGCTCGTCCGAACTGAACACCGCGTTCCAGGAGATCGCCAAGCAGGTCGGTGAACTGAGGGTCGTGCAGTGACGGCGCCGCTGCTCCGTCGCCTCCGGGCGGGCGAGCGCGGCTCGGCGGTGATCGAGTTCGCCGTCGCCGCGCCGGTGCTCCTGCTGCTGCTCATCGGCATCTACGACATGGCGCACCGCGCCTATCTCACCGCAATCCTGCACGGCGCGGTGGAAGAGGCCTCGCGTCAGGACGGACTGGAGATCGCCGACAACACCAAGGCCGACGCCTACGTCACCGCGATGGTCCAGCGCGTAGCGCCGGGCGCGACGGTCGCCTTCAAGCGCTCCAGCTACTACGACTTCGCCGACATAAAACGCGCCGAGGCCTGGAACGACAAGAACACCAACGGCAAGTGCGACAACGGCGAAACCTACACCGACGAGAACCGCAACGGCAGATGGGACGCGGATGTGGGGAACAGCGACAACGGTGGCGGCAACGACGTCGTGCTCTACACCGCGACGGTGACCTATACGCCCGTGTTCATCGTGCCATTCATGCCCAATTCGACGAGCCAGCGCACGCTGACCGCGAGCACGGTGCGCAAGAACCAGCCTTACGAGCTACAGGCCAAGTATGGCTCGGATGCGGGGAGCTGCCCATGATCGCGCGCCTTGCTGCGGGTCTTGCCGGAAGGCTGCGCCGCGATCAGCGCGGTGTCTCTTTCATGGAGTTCGCGCTGATCCTGCCGATCATCGTCACAATGGGTTTCTATGGAACCGAATTGGCATGGATGGCGATGATCAACATGCAGATCGCCCAGATCGCCAGCTCGGTGGCCGATAACGCCTCGCGCCTCGGCCAGACCGACAACAGCGCGGTGACCCCCACCGTCAAGGAAGCGGACGTCGCTTCGGTGATGTCGGGCGCGCTGGTGCAGGGGTCGTACTTCAACTTCGCCGCCAACGGGCGGATCATCCTGTCCAGCCTCGAATACGATACTGCAACCAAGCGCCAGTACATCCACTGGCAGCGTTGCCAGGGCAGCCTCAAGGTGAAGTCGCAATACGGCGTCGCCAAGGCCGGTCTGACCGGCGCCACGCTGGCGGGCATGGGCAATCCGACGATCACGGCGGTGTCGGGTTCGGCGGTGATGTATGTGGAGGTGAACTACACCTACCAGCCGCTGTTCGGCACCTGGTTCGTCGGCCAGCCCAACTTCCGCCGAGAGGCCGCCTACATCATCCGCGACGACCGCAGCCTTGGCGCCAGCGACAAAGACGGTATCTCCGACGCGACGACGGCGGCGAAGGCCAGCTGCAGCTGAGTTCGGCCCCGTCAAATCGTCGTCCCGGACTTGATCCGGGACCGGTGGCCGAGCCGGGACCCACTTGCGCGCAGGGTGCCCGGTCGATGAACCGCGCCTAAAGACAGCCACCGGTCCCGGAT
>NZ_BAAILP010000047.1:0-8384 GCF_054589055.1 Novosphingobium sp. 11B
GAGCGCGAGGGCGATGGCCCTCGCATTTCTACTTTCTTCTTTGCCCCTTCGCCTGAACTACCTGAGCCCCTCCACCATCCTTCAGATGGTCCCCCCTCCCCTGAACGGGGAGGAATGGGTTACCACTTCGCGCCGAGTTTCGCGATTTCGTCCAGCAGGGCCTGCTTGGAGGGCGTGCGGTCGGTTCCGCCGTTGCGCGGGAGGTGGGGGATGCCCCCGGCTTCCCGCCGCGCAGCAAGCTCCCCGCCCAATTCAGCCATGTCGATGACTGTTTCTTCGCGGGCACGCCATTCCGCCTTGCGACGCTCTATAGAGGCCGCCAGTTCTTCCAGTGTCAGCGGCGCGCGCTTGGTCTTGAGCGTCTTGAACGGCATGGCGCGATTGTAACCGTCAGATGCGCCGCAGGGAAGCCGGGGGCTTTCACCTACCTCACGCCTAAAGACGGCCAGCGGTCCCGGCCTTCGCCGGGACGACGGACTTGCTACTTCGCCCAGCTTCCCAGCAGGGGCTTGAGGTAGCTTCCGGTGAAGCTGCCCTTGACCTTCACCACCTCTTCGGGCGTGCCTTCCGCCACGATCTGGCCGCCGCGGACGCCGCCTTCGGGGCCCATGTCGATGATCCAGTCGGCGGTCTTGATGACGTCGAGGTTGTGTTCGATCACGACCACCGAGTTGCCCTGGTCGACCAGTCGGTGCAGCACTTCGAGGAGTTTGCGCACGTCTTCGAAGTGGAGGCCGGTGGTGGGTTCGTCGAGGATGTAGAGCGTCTGGCCGGTGGAGCGGCGGGCCAGTTCCTTGGCCAGTTTCACGCGCTGCGCCTCGCCGCCGGACAGGGTCGTCGCCTGCTGGCCGACCTTGACGTAGCCGAGGCCCACCTCGTTCAGCATGTGCATCTTGTCGCGGATGGGGGGGACGGCCTTGAAGAATTCTTCGGCGTCCTCGATCGTCATGTCGAGCACGTCGGCGATGGACATGCCCTTGAACTTCACTTCCAGCGTTTCGCGGTTGTAGCGTTTGCCGTGGCATTCCTCGCACGTCACGTAGACGTCGGGCAGGAAGTGCATCTCGATCTTGATGAGGCCGTCGCCCTGGCAGGCTTCGCAGCGTCCGCCCTTGACGTTGAAGCTGAAGCGGCCGGGCTTGTAGCCGCGCGCTTCGGATTCGGGGAGGCCGGCGAACCAGTCGCGGATCTGGGTGAAGGCGCCGGTGTAGGTCGCGGGGTTGGAGCGCGGGGTGCGGCCGATCGGGGACTGGTCGATCTCGATCACCTTGTCGCACTTTTCGAGGCCGGTGATCTTGTCGTGCGCGCCCGCGATCACGCGCGCGCCGTTGAGCTGGCGGGAGGCGCCGGCCTGCAGCGTGTCGATGGTGAGCGAGCTTTTGCCCGAGCCGGACACGCCGGTCACGCAGCAGAATGTGCCGAGCGGGAACTTCGCGGTCACGCCGGTCAGGTTGTTGGCGCGGGCGTTCTCGACGGTGACGAAGTGGCCGTTGCCCTTGCGACGTTCCTTGGGCACCTCGATCCGGCGGGTGCCGTTGAGGTACTGGGCGGTGAGGCTTTCCTTGCTCTTGAGCACCTGCTTGAGCGTGCCTTCGGCAACCACCTGCCCGCCGTGGACGCCCGCGCCGGGGCCGAGGTCGACCAGATAGTCGGCGGTGCGGATGGCGTCCTCGTCATGCTCCACCACGATCACGGTATTGCCGAGGTCGCGCAGGCGCTTGAGGGTTTCGAGCAGCATGTCGTTGTCGCGCTGGTGCAGGCCGATGCTGGGCTCGTCGAGCACGTAGAGCACGCCCGAGAGGCCCGAGCCGATCTGGCTGGCCAGGCGGATGCGCTGGCTCTCGCCGCCCGACAGCGTACCCGAGGTGCGGTCGAGGTTGAGGTAGTCGAGCCCGACGTTGTTGAGGAAGCCGAGGCGCTCGTTGATCTCCTTGAGGATGGCCTTGGCGATCTGCTGCTGCTGGTTGGTGAGCTTGCCTTCCAGCTGCCCGAACCACGCAAAGCCGTCCGCCACCGAGAGGCGCGCGGCGTCGGCGATGTCGCTGCCGGCGATCTTGACCGAGAGGGCCTCGGGCTTGAGGCGCTTGCCGTCGCAGGTCTCGCAGGGCTGCGCGGTCTGGTACTTGGACAGTTCCTCGCGCATGAAGGCGCTGTCGGTCTGCAGCATGCGGCGGTTGAGGTTGCCGATGACGCCCTCGAACGCCTTGTTGACGGTGTATTCCTTGCGCCCGTCCTTGAAGGTGAGCGGCACGGCCTTGCCGCCGGTGCCGTAGAGGATCACCAGCTTGATCTCGCCGGGCAGTTCGTCCCACGGCGTCGTCAGGTTGAAGCCGAAGTGCGCGGCCAGGCTGGAGAGCACCTGCATGTAGTAGGGGCTGGGCGGGTTGGACTTGGCCCAGGGCACGATCGCGCCCTGCTTGAGCGTCAGGTGCTCGTTCGGCACGACCAGCTGCGGGTCGAACAGCAGCTTCTCGCCAAGGCCATCGCAGGCCGGGCAGGCGCCTTGCGGGGCGTTGAAGGAGAACAGGCGCGGCTCGATCTCCTCGATGGTGAAGCCGCTGACGGGGCAGGCGAACTTCTCGGAGAAGACGATGCGGTTGGCGGGCAGGCCGGCGCCTTTCAGGTTCTTGCCCTGCTCCTCTTCCTCGCGGCCGGGGACGTTGCCGTCGGCCATGTCGGCATAGGCCAGCCCTTCGGCCAGCTTGAGGGCCTGCTCGAAGCTGTCGGCAAGGCGGGTCTGGATGCCCTCCTTCACCGCGATGCGGTCCACCACGACCTCGATGTCGTGCTTGTACTTCTTGTCGAGCGCGGGGGCGTCCTCGATGGCGTAGAACTCGCCGTCGATGCGCACGCGGGTGTAGCCCGCCTTCTGCCACTCGGCGAGTTCCTTGCGGTATTCGCCCTTGCGGCCGCGCACCACGGGGGCGAGCAGGTAGAGGCGCGTGCCTTCCGGCAGCGCCATCACCCTGTCCACCATGTTGGAGACGGTCTGCGCCTCGATCGGAAGACCCGTGGCGGGGGAATAGGGAATGCCCACGCGCGCCCACAGCAGGCGCATGTAGTCCCAGATCTCGGTCACCGTCGCCACCGTCGAACGCGGATTGCGGCTGGTGGTCTTCTGCTCGATCGAGATGGCGGGCGAGAGGCCGTCGATATGCTCGACGTTCGGCTTCTGCATCATCTCGAGGAACTGGCGCGCATAGGCCGAGAGGCTCTCGACATAGCGGCGCTGCCCCTCCGCATAGATCGTGTCGAAGGCGAGGCTCGACTTGCCCGAGCCCGACAGCCCGGTGATGACGATCAGCTTCTCACGCGGGAGCGCAATGTCGAAGCCCTTGAGGTTGTGCTCGCGCGCGCCGCGCACGGTGATGTGGGTGAGACTCATGGAGGCGGTATGTTCCAGATTTGTTCGCGCCATTCAAGAGGCGCCGGGCGGTTTGCCCATAGATGGGGCACAGCGCGCCAAGGGCAAGGGCGTTCCCGGGCGTTGGATGATCCCGCGCTGCGACGAGCCGGGGCTGCGCGGGGGCGGACGGGAAACCCGCAAGGCCCCCGCACGTTTTGCGTTTCGACCCAGCGCCGCATTCGTGCGGCCTCGCAGTTTGAGGAGAACGCCATGCGCGCCATGCGCAAACTCGCACCGAAGATCGCCGCCGCAGCGGCCGTCGCATTCATGCTACCGTCCGCCGTCATGGCCGGGGATACCGGGAAACCGGCCGCCAGCGCGCCGGAGCCGGGAAATCCCGAAGCACGGCGACAGATGCTGAACGCCCGTGAAGCCGCCGCCGCGCAGGAACAGCTCGCCCGCAATGAGGCCAGCCGGTCCCAATACGACGCCGCGCTCGCCCTCAACGACATGAAGACCGCCCGCGATGCCGCCGCTTACGACGCGACGCTCGACCGGCACGATGCGGTGGAACAGGACTACCGCGCCGACCGCAAGCAGTGGGAAGTCAGGAACCCGGCGTGCTGGAACGGCAATGCCGTGAAGTGCCCCGCCGATCCGCAGGCTCCCGGCTCCGGCGGGCGCTGACCGCTTCCGCCGAGGCTTCACCCCGCGACGAACCGCCCGTCGCAAGCCCTTTGCATCCCCGCGATTCTGAAGGCAGATAGCGCCTGTCGGGTGCGCCGATCAGGCTCAGGGGATTCAGGAAAATGGGGGCTTTCGGGCTGTTCGGGCGCGTGGTGGCGCTTTTGCTGTTGGCAGGCTTCGCCGCGCCGGTTCTTGCCGACGATCCGCGCGATCCGTCCATGACGCCGGACGCCGTCGCCCGCGACGCCGCGACCATCCGCCGCCTCAACCGCGAGCAGCTGGACTACGTGCGCCGGCGCGACGCCAGTTATGCGCAAGGCTGGCGCGACTACGATACGGCGCGCGCTCACCCCGATGCGGACCAAGGCGATTACGCTGCCGATCGTCGTGACTATGACGCCGCGCGCGCCGACTATGCCGAAGAGCGCCGCCGTTACGAGCACGACATGCGCGAATGGCGCGAGGACGTCGCCGCGTGCCGCGCGGGCTATTACGAGCACTGCGCGCGGTAAGACCGGATACGGCCATCCTTGTGGAAAGAGCCCGCCCCCGCATTGGAGCACGGACGCTCGGGGGCTAGGACGTGAACTCATAAACAGCACCATCGAGGCGCCGGAATGGCGAACAACTCGGGCGGAAGCGTCCGCCGGAAGGGCTGGTTGCCCTTCCAAGGCCGCTTCGGTTCGAGATGGAAGCCATTCCGGCGTCCCGAAGGGATTTGACCAAAAAGGCCCAGCGCCGCGTCGACAGGCCTTGAAATATCGACATATTCCTTCGCCCTGCCTCCTTGCGCTGAGCCATTTTGCCTCAAACCTCGATGGTGCTGTTTATGAGTTCACGTCCTAGTCTGCCCGCCATGCCCGGCCTCATCCGCAGCGCCCCCTTACGGAACATTGCCGTTCTGTCCCTCGTCGCCATGCTCGCGGCATGCGGCGGCGGGGTGAAGTACCGCCCCGTCAGCGACGTGCCCGTCCGCATCGGCCCTCCCTACAAGGTGCGCGGCGTAACCTATACTCCCGCCGCGCAGCCCGGCTACGACATGCTCGGCTATGCGACGTGGTATGGTTCGGAAAGCGGCAACCAGGTCGCCAACGGAGAACGCTTCCGCCCCGGCTGGATCACCGCCGCGCACAAGACGCTGCCCCTGCCCGCCTATGTGGAAGTCACCTCGCTCGACACCGGCAGGCGCATCATCGTGCGTATCAACGACCGCGGCCCGTATGGCGAGAGCGCGCGCATCATCGACCTTTCGCGCGGCGCAGCGGAGGAACTGGGCATCCGCACGCAGGGCAAGGCGGCGGTGCGGGTCCGCGCCATCGAGCCCGACGAGAAGGACCGCGCCGCGCTGCGCAAGGGCAAGACCGCCAGGTCGCTCGCCCCGGTCCCGGCCCGCACGCTGTCCAATCTGCAGGAACAGTTCGCGCGCGGCGTCGGCACGCGCTGAGGGAACCGGACGCAAGCGCTGCGCGTTATCTCTCCAAAGGAGAGAGATGATGACTTCAGGCGCCGAAATTCCGTTCCGTCGCAGCCGTTTCGCCCGTGGCACGGGATCGCTGCTGTTCGACCGCCAGCGCGAGATGCACCAGCGCGAAGCGGAAAAGCGCGAAGAGCCCATGCGCATCTGGTCGAAGGGCCACTTCGTCGAAAGCTGACGCTCACCCCAGCGAAAGCGCACGCGCTCCCGGCTCGCCCAACCAGCGGGCCGGACAGCCCCAAACGTTCCGGATGACGTCTTCGGACAAGGCGTGGCCGGGCTCTCCGTCAGCGGCGATCCGTCCTTCGTGCAGCACCATGACGCGATCGGCGTAGTTCATCGCGGTTGCCAGGTCGTGCAGGACCAGCACCACGCCGCGGCCCTGGCGGCCTTGCTCGCGCAGGCGCCCCATCAATGCGAGCGCATGGCCGAGATCGAGATTGGCCAGCGGCTCGTCCGCCAGCAGCCAGGCCGGGCCAGTCGCCAGCACCCGCGCCATCAGCGCCCTCGCCCGCTCACCTCCCGACAGCTGCGAGACGGGCCGTTTCCGGAATGCCTCGAGGTCCATCGTCGCGATCGCGGCATCGATCGCGGTCCGCCCACCGCCCGTCCCTGTATCCTGCCAGGGTAGGCGACCGAGCCCGACCAGCACTTCGACCGTGACGTCCCACGCCACTTCGGGGGTTTGCGGAAGATAGCCGATGCACTGCGCGCGTTCCCGCGGCGGCACCGCATGCATCACTCGCCCGCCCAGCGCGGCAACGCCGGTATCGGGCTCCACCAGTCCCGCCAGGCAGGACAGCAGCGTCGACTTGCCCGCGCCGTTCGGCCCGCAGATCGCAGTGACTTCCCCCGCATGGATGGTCATCGTCAGGTCGCGCAGCCGTCCCGCGATGCCGAGCCCCACCGTGTTCAGCGTCCCGGTCATGCCAGCCCCCGCCGCATGCGCAGCAGCAGCGCAAGGAAGAACGGCGCGCCGATCAGCGCCAGCGCAATCCCCAGCCGCAGCTCTCCGCCCGCAAGCGGGAGGACGCGGCAGCCGGCATCGGCAACGAGCAGCAGGAGTGCCCCCGCCAGCGCGCTCGGCACCAGCAGCGAGGACGGCCGCCGGTCGGTCAGCGGCCGGACGAGATGCGGCACCATCAGTCCGACGAAGCCGATCACACCCGCCACCGCAACCGCCGCGCCCACCGTCAGGCCCACGCCCGCGATCATCAGCGCCTGTTGCCGCCTCGGCTCGAAGCCCAGCGAACGGGCCGCCGCCTCGCCCAGTGTGAGCGCGTCGAGCCCCCGCCCGGCCGCCAGCAGTACGCCGAGTCCCAGCAGCGTCAACGGCCCGGCAATGACGACCTCGCGCCACGAACGGTCGGCCAGCGCGCCCATCAGCCAGGTCACGATCTCGCTCATCGCGAACGGCGTGGGCGAAAGGCTGATCGCAAGGCTCGTCAGCGCCCCCGCCAGGCTGGAGATCATCAGCCCCGCCATCGTGAACAGTGCGACGCCCGCCTCACGCCCCGCGATCAACGCCAGCAGCGCCATCGCCCCGCCCGCGCCGACGAGAGCGAAGACCGGCAGCAGCCAGACCGACGCGGCATAGCCGGTCCAGAAGCTCAGCACTGCACCCAGCGCCGCGCCCGGCGCGATGCCGAACAGGCCCGGATCGGCGAGCGGATTGCGCAAGTAGCCCTGCATCGCCGCCCCCGCCCCGCCAAGTCCGGCGCCGACGATCAGCGCCAGCAACGCGCGCGGCAGGCGCAAGTACAGCAGGATAACCGAGGCATTGTGCGTGTCGGACGCAAAGGGATCGATCCACACTCGCCCCGCCAGCAGCGACAGCGGCACGGCGAGCGCGAGCAGGACGACGAGGATCGGAATCAGGCGGCAGTTCATGGATGAAGGTCTGCCGTTGTGCCGGGTGCTTCGACAAGCTCAGCATGAGCGGAGCTTGTGCGATTCCCCTCATCCCCGCTCACCCTGAGCTTGTCGAAGGGCCCGAGATGACCTCGGGACCTGGGGTTATCGAGAGATCGCCGCACTTGCGCGAACCGCGCCAGTGCCTTGGGCACGGTCGGCCCGCCGCACCAGATCAACGAACGGTCGAGCGGCGCGCGGATCATGCCCCGGACTTTGGCGAGAGCGGGATGACGCAGCATCCGGTCCTCCTCGCCGGCGGGCGAACCCACGGTGAAGACCACGCGCGGCGGATCGGCCACCACGCGTTCCAGCGGCAGGTAATCGGCCTGGGCAAGCCCGCGCGCGGCAGCGGCGTTGGCGAAGCCGGCGCGGCGCATGAGATCGGCGATCAGCGTGTGGTCGCCTGCGACGATGCCCCCGGATTCCCACAGCAGCGCCTGCACCGGCCGCACGCCGGTCGGCGGCTTGGCACGGGCGACGGCAGCCTCCATCCGCCCGGCCAGTTCCTCCCCTTCCGAACGATTGCCCGCCAGCTTCGCCAGCCGCCGCACTTGCGCGAGCGCTTCGGGAAGGTCGGCGGGAAGCGGCTCGAGCACGACCTCCAGCCCCATGTCGCGCAGGGCCTGCGCGGTGGCCGGCGGCGTGTAGCTGCTCGCCACCACGACATCGGGTTCCAGCGCGACGACATCCTCCACCGCATCCGACACTTCGGCGAACTGCGCGGCGCGGGCGAGATCCATCGAACTGGCCGAGGGATCGTGGCTGTAGTGGGAGATTGCCAGCAGTTGCCCCGGCGACGTCACCTCCGCCAGCACCGCATCGGTGCAGGGGTTGAGCGAAACGATGCGCGGCCGCACCGATCCCTCGACCGGCGGGTCCGACCAGGGTTGGCAGGCGGCGAGCGTCAGGAGCAGCGGGGTAACGGCAAGCCACCCGAAGCCCGCTTGCGCTCCCCCTCCCGCG
>NZ_BAAILP010000047.1:8576-12740 GCF_054589055.1 Novosphingobium sp. 11B
CGACGCCTGCCGGGAACCGCCCTTTCGCTCACATCTTCACGCGGATGCCGGCATAGGCCGAGCGCCCCGGCGTGCCGTACGTGCGCACCACTTCGTAATGCTCGTCGAACAGGTTCTCGACGCGGCCATAGACCTCGACATTGTGCGTCACCGCGAAGGCGCCGCGCAGGCCCACGACTACGTTGCCGCCGACGTACTGCGCGTTCGCGGTATCGTCGTAGCGCCCGCCGCCGACGCGCAGGTCCGCGCCCAGCTTCAGACCGACCGCCCACGCCTTGTCGATGCTGGCGTAGAGATTGCTCTTCGGACGACGCGCCAGCTGCGCGCCGGTGTCCTCGTTGACGGCGTCGAGGTAGGTATAGGCGAGGTTCACGTCGAAGCCCTGCCAGTCGGTCACCTGCATCCCCAGTTCCACACCCTGCGCCCGCGACCGGCCGACATTGTAGTAATTGAAGTTCGCGAGGTCGTAGTCGATCAGGTTCTTCGTCTTGCGATCGAAGTACGTCACCGTGAAGCGGCCGGTCCCTTCGGCAAAAGGCTGCTCCAGCCCCACGTCCCAGCTCTTCGACGTCTCGGGATCGAGCGCGCGGAAGCCCGCGTTGGTGTAGAGCTGGTAGAGCGACGGCGCCTTGAAACCCTCGCCGTAGCTGGCCCGCAGGACCGGGGCGCTGTCGCCGCCGCCGATCACCCAGGCGCCGTTGGCGGCGTAGGTCGTGCGGTCGCCGAAGTCCGAGTTGTCGTCGTAGCGCAGGCCGCCGTTCAGCGTCAGGCCGGCGAACGGGCGCAGCGTCAGGTTCCCGAACAGGCTGTCGATGGTGGTCGAATCCTTCGAGCCGTAATTGTCGTCGAACTTCTGCTTCTCGGTCTCGCCGCCGACCAGCACGCTCGCCTGCTCGATGGGCGCGAAGCTGACCTGGCCTTCGAAGCGCTCGGTGCGGCCGTTGGTGGTGTAGGGGCCGAAGACGGCGTCGTCGGAAATGCGGCGCGTGTCGTTGATGCCATAGCCGACGCGCGCGTTCAGCCTTCCGTCGAGGCCCGCATAGCGCAGGTTCGCATAGCCCAGCGTATCGCGCTTCATGCCGACGTTGAGGGCATCGGCACCGGTGTTGTCGTAGTCGTAGTTCGCCTTGGTGTAGAACCCGCCCGCATCGGCCGAGAGGCCCGGCGCGAACTCGATCGAGGCGCGGGCATTGGCGCTCTTGCTCTCGAAGCCGTCCTTCTCGGTGGCGCCGCGGCGCTCGTTGAAGGCCGAGAAGCCGTCGCCCTTGAGCCAGTTGCCGCCCAGCGTCAGGCCGACCGGGCCGACGAGACCCGCCGCCGAGACACTCGCCTGCTTGCGGTCGCGCCAGCCATACTCGGCCTGGCCGCGCGCGGTCCACTGTTCGGTCGGGCGGGCGGTGATGAAGTTGATGACGCCGCCCACCGCGCGGCTGCCCCACAGCACGCCCGAGGAACCGCGCACGACCTCGACACGGTCGAACTGGCCGATCGGCAGCGCGCCGAAGTCGAAGCCGCCGCCGACGTCGCCGGGATCGTTGATGCGCACACCGTCGATCAGCACCAGCGACTGCGCGTTCTCGGCGCCGCGCACGAAGACGCTCGCGGGCTGGCCGAAACCGCCCGACTGCACGGTCGAGATGCCGGGGATGCGGGCAAGCACGTCAGTGGCGGTGGTCGCTTGCGTGCGCTCGATCTGGTCGCGGGTGACGACGCTGACGGACTGGCCGACCTGGGTGATCGGAGTAGGCTCGCGCGTGGCGGTGACGACGAGGATATCGTCGCCGTCATCCGCCATCGCGGGGGTGCTCACGGCAAGCGCGGTGCCGAGCAGAAACAGATACTTCATATGTCCTCCGAACCTTTGAACGTGCTTGTGCCGTTCACGGCGGAGGCATGCGCGCCTTCCTCATGGCGCGTCACACTCGCTGCATCCGGAAGAACCCCGTCCGGCTGCGGAACGACCGTCTCGGGCAGGTCTCCTGGCTCCCGGATCGTCAGTCGCGCCATCCGCCTTCCCGGCCCTCATACGGGCCAGTGGCATGGTGGAGGCGGCCTCCCCGGTCACAGTTGCGGGGGCAGCGCCGGTATTCGCACCCGGCTTCCCTCTTAGGCCCTTGCGGGCAACCCATGACGTAACCGCGCGGATAGTGCGGCATACAGGGGTTGGCAAGCATTCGTCGTCCCGGACTCAATCCGGGACCGGTGGCTGTCTTTAGACGCGAGCCATGGGCAAGGCGCCACGCCGCAAGGGTGCGCCGTTCACGGCCAGCGGTCCCGGATCAAGTCCAGGACGACGGGATGCAGCCAAATCTTAAGCCCTTAAGCGTACAGAGCGTGGCTGTACCGCAACGGGACGGCCCGGAATGCCCGGATGCGCGCGCACCAGGCACAGGCTAGGCCGGTGCTGCCGAATTGCGGCCGAAAGGAACCGAGTGAGCCCTGCCCCTTCCATTCCCGGACCAGACGCCGCCCCGGCGCCGGTGATGGATTCGCAAGGCGCTCCGTTCGAACGCCCGCGCGATTTCGTCGGCCGCTATCCGCGCCGCGCCCGCGGTGTCGGCCACCGCCCGGTCGTCCTGCGCCGCCGCTGGACTTTCGCCGTGACCGCGCTCGCCGCCGTCGCCCTTCCCGCCTTCGCCGCGCCGGAAGGCTGGGACAGCTTCGCCATCGCCGACGCCGCCTCGCAAGGCGCCGAAGCACTGCCCATGCCGTTCGAGCAGGCAGGCGCCAGCTTCCCCGGTTCGGCCTTCTATTACCTCGAAGCCGAGAAGGCCCCGCTTCAGGTCGGCGAAGGCATCCGCTCCGACGCCGACGACAGCGTCTCCGGCCCGCTGGCTACCGCGCGGCCGATCTACATCGACAACTCCGGCGTCGACCGCACCCGCGCGCTGCAGTGCATGACTGCCGCGATCTACTACGAAGCCGCGAGCGAGCCCGACGCGGGCCAGCGCGCGGTGGCGCAGGTCGTGCTCAACCGCATGGCCCACCCTGCCTATCCCAAGACCGTCTGCGGCGTCGTCTACGAGGGGTCGGAACGTTCGACAGGCTGCCAGTTCTCGTTCACCTGCGACGGCTCGCTCGCCCGCCGCCCGCAGCGCATGTTCTGGGACCGCGCCGAAAACGTCGCGCGCCAGGCGCTGGCAGGCTACGTCTATACACCCGTCGGTCTCGCCACGCATTATCATACCGTCCAGGTGAACCCCTACTGGGCGCCGAGCCTGCAGTACCTTTCCACCATCGGCGCGCACCGCTTCTACGCGCTGCGCGGCGCGGCGGGCAGCGCGGCGACGTTCCGCTTCGCCTACCTCGGCGGCGAGCCGATGGCCGCTCCGCACCGCCATGACGACAGCGCAGATGCCGCCGCTGCAGCAGCGGCGCTCGACCCGCTCGCCGTCCAGCGCGCATTCGGCACGGCCCAGCCCGCGAAGGCAGAGCCGGTCGCGCAGGCAACCAGCCCGACCATGCCCATCCAGCCCAGCCCCGCCTACTCCAGCGAAGTGCAGCAGCGCGGCGGGGAATCGCTCTATACCGCCCGGAATCTGCCGGGTTCGCAGGGCATCAAGCCCGAGTACGCAAACTCCGGCCGCTGGATCACCCAGCCCGCAAATTGAAGACAATCGATTGCAGCGGAGGCACCCGGGGAATGTCCCTAGGTGGTATCGTCAAGACTTGAGAAACCACGTCCCTGCATGATGGGTTCATCGCTGCCAGGGTAGAGGGTTGATCCGTCGACACCCACCAAGAAGAGAGACTATCCGCCCATGACCATCCGCTTCGCCGCCGCCATGAACGGGACGATGCCGGCCATTGCCGGAGTGCTCTGCACCGGCGCGCCGCTGGGCGCGGTCAACGACAACGGCCCCCTTCTCCCGCGCCCTAGCCTGCGCTCCATCGAGAGCAAGCCTGCCGCCGAGATCGACGCCGGCATTGCCGAAGCCCTCATGCATTTCGCACGCCACGGCCTCTCCGCCGCCGAACAGGCCCGCGTCGAGGCCGAGGCCGCCCATGAACGCGGCGACACCGCCGCACGCGCCCGCTGGCTGAGCATATGCCGCCACCTCGACCGCCGCATGGCCGCCGCTCTGGCCAAGCGCCTCGCGAGTTGAACGCCTAATCCTCCCTGTCGCGAAGCGATGGGGAGGCGGCAGTCGCGAAGCGACTGAC
>NZ_BAAILP010000048.1:0-1971 GCF_054589055.1 Novosphingobium sp. 11B
CGTTGCAAAAACCCTGATGTCGCGTTCGAGAAGATTGTTGTCGATCGGCATCCTGCCGTCTTCGACGTAGCGCGTCAGGTATTCCCACTGGTTGAGGGTGTAGGAGACCGCATCGCCAAGCTTGGTGTCGGGCACAACCTTGGGCGCGATGGCATCGAGCCATGCCTTGAGGGCATCCAAGACCGGGACGCTATGTTTCTGGCGGAAGCGGCGCATGTAGCTGGCCTGCGTTTCCCCCTCATCGGGTATTTCGTCCCGCGCCTGCCTTTCGATCCGGTAGAGCTGGTCGAAGAACTTGAGCGCCTGTGCGGGCGGCCCGCCTTGTTTCTTCCTCGCCTTGAGGGCGTCGGCAAAGCGCCGTCTGGCGTGGGCCATGCAGCCCAGATGCGTGGCGCCTTTCAATGTGCGTCAGGCCGTATAGCCGTCACTCATCAGGATACCGCGATAGTCGCCGAGGAAGGCCTGCGGATGTTCCTGCCCGCGACCGGGTTGATAGTCGAACAGCACGATCGGCTGTTCGCTGTCCTCGCTGCTGCGGTAGGCCCACATATACGAGGTGCTGGTAGGAGCCTTGCCCTCTTCCTTCAGCACCTGAACCGTAGTCTCGTCGCCATGAATGACCTCCTGGGACCGGAGCCGCAGCTTCAGGGCGTCAAAGATGCGATGCAAGTGCCTCTCGCTCGAAGCGATCACCCAACGGCCCAGAGCACCACGGCTGACAGGTACCCCTGCGCGCTCGAAGGTTTGCGCCAAACGATACAGCGGTGTGCCATCGACGTATTTATGAACAAGGGCAAAGGCCAGCGTCGAGGCCGTGGCAATGCTGCCCGGCAAGGGCTGTGCGGGCATCGGCGCAATGACGATCGGCGTGGCGATCCCGGTGCGGTCGCAATTGCGGCATGCATATTTGGCGCGGGCATTCTGAAGGGCCGTGGCCTTCACCTCGATGTGAAGCTGCTCGGTTACCACTTCCCCCATGCGATGCATCCGTTCGCTGCAGCACGGGCAGACCTTCTGGTCGTCGGCGAGGTCATATTCGACGCGCTGGCGCGGCAGGTCGGCAGGAAGTGGCTTGCGCCCGCGCTTCTTCCCTTCTGGCTTTCTCGCCTCCGGCAATCCCGTGTCGGGAAGATCGGCGGCGGCCGGCTCATCGACGTCGTCGTGTCCATCGTCGGTATCGTCCTCAAGGGAGGCCTGCTCGGCTTCATTGAAGACACGATCCAGGTGCTTTTCGCTGCGCGGCGCAAAGCGGTGCAACCGCGCCAGCGCCAGTTCCTCCTCAAGCTTCAGGATGCGCCGGGCAAGGGAGTCTCTCTCGGCCGCCAATGCCTCGACTTCAGCGGCTTTCGTCGCCAGAAGCGCCATCAATTCCGCAATAGTGGGGATGCCGCCTCGATCCATCGCAGTCTTGAATCGAAAGCCCGTTCCCGCGTCAACGGCCTTCAACCGACAAACTGATATTGCCGCACCGGATGAGGGACCATCGCGTCAATATCGATCCCGTCGAGCAGCCATCGCAATTGCTCCGCGGTGAGCGCAACCACCGTTTCCGCTCGTCTGGGCCATCGGAACTTGTCCTCCGTCAACGCCTTGAGCACCAACACAAAGCCCGACCGGTCAAAGAACAGCAGCTTCATCCGGGTCCGGCGCCGATTGCAAAAGGCAAACGCCGCGCGCTCGAACGGATTGAGGCCCATCGACTGCTCGACCAGGATCGCAAGGCTGTTGATCCCACAGCGAAAGTCGATCGGATCCCGGTGGAGATAGACGCGCAGATCTTCAGCGAGCCGGAACATGGCAATGCCCCAGCGCATCGATCATCACCACCAGCAACTGCGCGTCACACCCCTCCAGCGTCAGCGATACGCCATTTGGCATCGACGCCTGCAGCCGCACTGACGGTACTAATCCCGCAGACCGGACCGCGATCCCACCAGTGTGTCGCTCCGCAGGCGCCGGAGACGTCTCCAC
>NZ_BAAILP010000049.1:0-7066 GCF_054589055.1 Novosphingobium sp. 11B
TTGATCCGGGACCGCTGGCCATGAACGGCCCACCTTGCTGCGCGCGCAGCACGCTCTCGCCTAAAGACAGCCACCGGTCCCGGATCAAGTCCGGGACGACGTCATTACTATCGCGTCATTCCGCCATCGCCTTCAGGCACAGTTCCCGGAACGCCGGCAGCGCCGGGTTCTCGCTCTCCCGCCGCCACGCCAGATGCAGTTCGACCGGCGCGGCGGGCTCGCTCTCGAAGGGCCGGAACACCACCCCGCGCGGGTGCAGCCCCGCCGCCGCCTCTGGCACGATCCCCGGCGCGAGCCCCGCGCCGACCAGCCCCAGCAGTGAGTGGATCTGCGTCACGTACTGCACGTAGCTGGGCGCTGCCCCGGCCCGCTCGAACAGGCTGGACAGCAACAGGTTGAAGTACCCGGCCCCGCGCTGGGCATACATGACGAGATCCTGTCCGTCGAAATCGCCCGGCGTGAAACGCTCCTGCCCCGCGCGCGGATCATCCTCGTGCAGCGCCACCAGCAGGCTTTCCAGCAGCAGCGGCGCCGAATCGAACTGCACCTTGTCCACCGGCGGGCGCACCAGCGCGAGGTCGATCATGCCCGTATGCAGCGCCTCGAACTGATCGCCCGAGACCAGTTCGTGCAATTGCAGTTCCAGCCCCGGCAGTTCCACCGCCGCGCGCTTGACGATGCGCGGCAGCAGGACATAGCCCGAGACCGCCGTAAAGCCGATCGAGATGCGCCCGGTCTCCCCCTTCCACACCCGCCGCGCCGCCAGCGCCGCGCTTTCGGACAGGCGCACGATGCGCCGCGCTTCGTGGAGGAAGGTCTCGCCCGCCAGCGTCAGCGTCACCCGGCGGCTGGTGCGGTTGAACAGCTCGACGCCGAGGATGCGTTCGAGCACCTGGATCTGGCGGCTGAGCGGCGACTGGGTCATGTGCAGCCGTTCGGCGGCGCGGCCGAAGTGCAGTTCCTCGGCGAGGACGACGAAGCAGCGCAAGTGCGTGAGTTCGAACATTCCCAATGCCTACCGCGCATGAGGCCGAAGGAAAAGCGCGCGATGCATCGATGGGCGCTGATCGATGCCGCTGCGACATAAATCGATCCAGTCCCAGCGATGGGCGCGGCCGCCCCGCGCAGGTAGCAAAGGCTCTACAGGATCAATTGGAGCATTAAGCGATGTCGCCTCAGGATTTGGCCGCCCGTATCGGCGGGGGTCTCCTCTCGTTTCCGGTCACGCATTTCGACGCCGACCTGAAGTTCGACGAGGCGGCCTATCGCGACCATCTCGGCTGGCTGTCGGACTACGACGTGGCCGGCCTGTTCGCGGCGGGCGGCACCGGCGAGTTCTTCTCGCTTACCCCGGCTGAAGTCCCGGGAATCGTCAAGGCGGCGGTCGAGGAAGCGGCGGGCAAGGTGCCCGTGCTCTCGGGCTGCGGCTACGGCACCGCGATCGCGGTGGAAATGGCGCAGAACGTAGAGAAGGCCGGCGCCAACGGGTTGCTGTTGCTGCCGCCCTACCTCGTCAACTCGACTCAGGAGGGCCTTGCCGCCCACATCGAGGCGGTGTGCAAGGCGACTTCGCTGGGTGTCATCGTCTACAACCGCGACAACGCGATCGTCACCGAGGACACGCTGGCCGGTCTTGCCGAGCGCAACCCCAATCTCATCGGCTACAAGGACGGCGTCGGCGACGTCGAACTGATGATGCGCATCTACGCGAAGCTGGGTGACCGCCTGACCTACATCGGCGGCCTGCCTACCGCCGAGACCTTCGCGCCTGCCTATCTGGAGATGGGCGTGACGACGTATTCCTCGGCGATCTTCAACTTCATGCCGGAGTGGGCGCTGGCTTTCTACAAGTCGGTCCGCGCGCGCGACAAGGCGGCGATCCTGGCGGGCCTGACCGACTTCGTGCTGCCCTACATTGCCATCCGCAATCGCGGCACCGGCTATGCGGTGTCGATCGTCAAGGCGGGCATGAACGTGATCGGCCGCCCGGCGGGTCCGGTCCGCTCGCCGCTGACCGACCTCTCCGCAGAAGAGCAAGCGATGCTCGCCGCGCTCGTCGAGAAGGCCCAGGCTTCGCTGCGCGAGACGGCCTGACGGTACTCACCCAAGGTGCGGGTGGCTCCAAACGCCCGCGCCGTGACGCAGGGATGAACTTGCTCCCACCCCTCCGGGAGCCGGTTCATCCCTGTTTTTTGTGTCCGTCGTCCCGGACTTGATCCGGGACCGCTGGCCGTGACCAGCCCACCTTGCTTCGCAAGCAGCGCGCCCCGAGGGGGTGATCAACTTTGACGGTATCATTGTCATTCCCGCGAAGGCGGGAACCCATCTCCTGACGTGGCAGGTTGAACCGTCATCAGATGGGTCCCCGCCTTCGCGGGGATGACTAATAAATGTTCAGCCAAATACGATTATGCTCAAGGCGTTCGCTTACGGACATAGCGCCCGATGCAAGGTGGGCTGGTCACGGTCAGCGGTCCCGGGTCGAGCCCGGGACGACGTCAGCCGAGCCCCACGCGGCTCGCCCAGTCGAGCCAGAGGCCCGGCCATGCGGCCACCGGCTTGCCGGCGATGTTCCACAAGTTGAACCCGTGCCCGCCCTCGGCGAAGAGGTGCAGGTCCACGCTCACCCCCGCCTTTCTCAGCGCCGCGCGCAGCCGCAGCGAGTTCTCGACCGGTACGGTGGCATCGTCCTCGGCATGGACGATGAAGTGCGGCGGGCTTTCGGGCGTCACGTTGCGATCCACCGAATGCGCCGCCTCGAGCGCGGGCGTCGGGTTCGGGCCGAGCAGCTTCTCGCGCGATCCGGCATGGGCGATGGCGCGGTCCATGCTCACCACCGGGTAGAGCGGCGCGGCGCAGAACGGCCGGGCGGAGAGCCTGTCCGCCGCGTCCACCGGCGCGTAGGCGGGAAATGCGAAGCGGCTGGCGAGATCGGCGCACAAGTGGCCGCCCGCTGACGATCCCATCACCGCCACCCGCTCCGGCGCGATGCCGTAGGCGGCCGCCTTCGCGCGAATCAGCCGCATGGCGCGCTGGGCATCGGCGAGGGGGGTGTTGGAGCGGTCCTGCCAGCCCTCGCCGGGCAGGCGGTACGTCAGCACGAAGGCCGTGTAGCCGTGCTCGGTCAGCCACTGCGCGACCTGGATGCCGCCTTTGTCGAATGATTCCTCGCGGTAGCCGCCGCCGGGGATTACCAGCAGCGCCGCGCCGTTGGGATACTTCGGGCGGAAAGCAGTGATGCGCGGCCGGGCGATCCCCGCGATCACGCGGTCGGGCTGGGCGGAGTTGGCGGAGCGCTCGGTCGCGATCTCCACCGGCAGCGGGGAAGGGGCTCCCGGCGGCGTGCCGGGCCAGAGGTCGATGACCTCGCCGGTTTCATGAAACGGACGCGGCGGGGGCGTTGCCGCCCCCGCCGGTATCGTACGGATCACCGAAGCCGCGAGGGCTCCGGCGAACAGAGCCCTGCGGTCGATCTCCATCGTCAGACCCGCGCCTGCGCCAGACGCGGGCTGAGGACGTGGACCGCCAGCAGCGCGATCAGGTAGGCGCTCGCGCAGATCGCGAAGAGCACCTCGTAGCTGTGCGTGGCGTCGAGGATGTAGCCCGCGAACAGCGCCATGCCCATGCCGCCGAACGCGCCCACGGTGCCGCCGATGCCGACCACCGAGCCCACCGCGCCGCGCGGGAACACGTCGGACGGCAGGGTGTAGAGGTTGGCCGAGAACGCCTGGTGCGCCGCCGTGGCAAGGCCGATTACCAGCACCGCGACCCACACGTTGTCGACGCCCTGCACGAACCAGATCGGCAGCACGCACAGCGCCGAGAGCAGCATCGTCGCCTTGCGCGCGAAGTTCGGGGTGCGCCCCGCCTTGATGAGCTTCGAGGACATCCAGCCGCCCGCGATGCTGCCCACGTCCGAGATCAGGTAGATCGCGGCGAGCGGCAGGCCGAAGGTCTTGAGGTCGAGGTCGTAGCGTTCGAACAGGTAGCCGGGCAGCCAGAATAGGAAGAACCACCAGATCGGGTCGATCAGGAACTTGCCCAGAGCATAGGCCCAGGTCTCCTTGACCACCAGCAGGCGGCTCCAGCCGATCTTCTCCACCGGGTCGGCGGGGTCCTGCTTGATGTAGGCGAGTTCGGCCGCAGTGACGCGCGGATGCTCGTCCGGGTGGCGGTAGACGGCCCACCACACGGCGAGCCAGATGATGCCGAACAGGCCGGTGACGAAGAACGCCATGCGCCAGTCGAACCACAGCACCAGCAGCGGCACCAGCAGCGGGGTGACGATCGCGCCGACATTGGCGCCCGCGTTGAACACGCCGATCGCGAAGGCGCGCTCCTTCTGGGGGAACCAGTCGGTCACGGCGCGGATGCCGGCGGGGAAGTTGCCCGATTCGCCGACGCCGAGGCCGAAGCGCGCCATCGCGAACGAGGTCAGGCCGGTGGCGAAACCGTGTGCCATGTGGCTCACTGTCCAGATAACGATGGCGACGGTGTAGCCGAGGCGCGCGCCGAGCGTGTCGACGATCTTGCCGAACGACAGGTAGCCGACCGCGTAGGCCAGCTGGAACCAGAACACGATCCCCGCGAAGTCGGACTCGGACCAGTGGAACTCCGCCGACAGCGTCGGCTTGAGCACCCCGATCATCTGACGGTCGACGTAGTTGATGGCGGTTGCCGCGAACAGCAGCGCCACCACGACCCAGCGATAGCGCCCGACTTTTGCCGTCTGGCCTACCGTACCGCCGGTTCCTGCATCCATTTCCCTACTCCCTTGCGACCGTCTTGTTCGTGTGCCGCTCTAATTGGTTCTGTCAGGCGGGTTTTGCCGCGACGATGCCGCAGGCTACCGTACCGTGGCCCGCGAAAGTCGCCAGTACCTGCTGGCCGGGCACGACCTCGTGAACCCCGGTGACAGCGCCGGTCGAGACCCAGGTGCCGCCGCTGCAGTCGATCCCGCGCGCGACAAGGTTGCCGAGCAGGAAGCGCACCGCGCCCAGTGGCCCGTCGAGCATTGTCGCCGTGGTGGCCTCGCCCGCCGTCTCGCCGTCGATGTCGAGGCGGACGGTGATCGCGTTGAAGTCGATCGTTTCCCAGCCTTCGAGCACCGGCCCGATGACCATGCCGTAATTGTTGCCGTAGTCGGAGACGGTCACCGGCGGCCCGTCCGCGTTGATGCGCGGGTAAGGCGAACTGGCGACCTCGATGCCGATGTGCACCGCGTCGAGGACCGCGCGGGTGGCCGTGTCGTCCTGCGGCACCGTGCCGTCCCAGCCTGCCGCGACGTGAAGCAGGAACTCCGCCTCGCCCGCCGCGAAACCGTCGGCGAAGACGGGCATCTCGGGCGATTCGCCCGCTGCCACCGTCACCACGCTGTCGGTGAAGATCGGCCCGGCCAGCCGGTTCGCGCCCAGTTGCCCGTCAAGCGGCGGGTTGATCTTGCCGACCTTCCAGCCCGCAACCTCACGCCCGTCGAAGGCGAGGGCGAAATCCTGGATCGCATAGCCGCCGCCGAGGTCGGTGGGGGCTTGTCCGGGATAGGAATCCAATGCGCGCTTCTCGCGCCGCGCCGTCACGAATGCTTCGGCGACTGCCTTTGCCGTGTCTGTCAAAACAATCCCCACACCCAAGAATACCGTGCTTCGGCCAGTTCGGCACTGGATTACCGGCGACACCGGTGTCATCCAAACGCCCATCCTGACCCGTCTGTACAGAGTGTCCGCTCTGTCGGATTGGTCACCCGCCGGTACGCCCTGCGAGCGTTCCGGCATCTTTCCATCCTATGCAAATGCACAGGCGATGGAATGGTAACCGGTGTCATCTTGCCTTTCGTCCCGCTTGAAGGCAAGCCGGAAAAATTCGGCCCATCGACCAACGCGCCGACGCAAGACCATAAGGACGCCGCATGGCAGAAGGCCAGAAACCCACGATCAACGACGTTGCGCGCATTTCCGGCGTGTCCAAGAAGACGGTGAGCCGTGTCATCAACAAGTCGCCGCTGCTGGGCGAGGCGACGCGAAAGAAGGTGGAGGCGGTGATCGCCGAACTGGGTTTCGTCCCGAACCTTCAGGCCCGAGCGCTGGCGATGGGGCGCAATTTCCTGATCGGCCTGATTCACGACAACCCGAACGCGCAGATGGTGCTGGGGGTGCAGGAGGGCATTCTCGACACCATTCGCGACACCGAGTTCGCGCTCGTCGTCCATCCGGTGAACCGCCATTCGCCGACGCTGGCGGAGGACATCCGCCGCTTCATCGAGCAGCAGCGCCTCTACGGCGTCATGCTGCTGCCGCCGCTGTCGGAGCGCGACGACCTCGCCGAACTGTGCCGCGATCTCGGCTGCACGCTCGTGCGCATGGGCTCGGCGAGGCTCGACGACGACGAACATCTCGTCGCCTCGAACGACCGGCAGGCGGTGAGCGAGGCAGTCGCGTGGCTCGTGGAACTGGGCCACACGCGAATCGGCTTCGTTGCAGGGCCGGAGGGCTTCCGCTCCGCCAATGAGCGTGAACAAGGTTTCCTCGACGGCCTCGCGGCGGCGGGCCTGACGCTCGACCCGGCGATCGCGGCGCGCGGCACCTATCGCTTCGAATCGGGCAAGGCGGCGGGCGAGAAGCTGCTGTCGGCCGCCGAACCGCCCACCGCCGTGTTCTCCAGCAACGACGAGATGGCGGCGGGCATCCTCCACGCCGCGCGCGAGCGGGGGCTGAACGTGCCCGAGGACCTTTCGATCATCGGCTTCGACGATACCGCCACCGCCGCGCACATCTGGCCGCCGCTGACGACGGTGCGCTGGCCGATCCGCACGATGGCGAGCACGGCGGCGGCGAAGCTGATCCGCCCGGCCTCGGCAGCGTCGGAGCCTTCGTTCTTCCTATCGGACCTGATCCGGCGGGCTTCGGCGGTGCGCTATCGGTCATAGGCCGATCGTCATCCCAGCGAAGGCTGGGACCGCTGGCCTTGAATGCCCACCTTCGCAGCGCATACCTGCTGGGGCTTCGACAAGCTCAGGGTGAGCGGAGGTAGAGTAAACCTCCCGATCCCGCTCAGGCTGAGCTTGTCGAAG